>CALYBM010000104.1 GCA_944412525.1 uncultured Ruminococcus sp.
GATTAAGTCTTTTTCACAAAAACAGCTTAGGGTGCTTTCGTGGTGGAGCAAAAGCTCCAAAGACTGTAAGTGTGACGCGATTATCTGTGACGGTGCCGTGAGAAGCGGAAAAACATTTTGTATGGTGCTGTCGTTTGTAATTTGGAGCTTTTATTTCGGCGGCAACGGCGACTTTGCCCTGTGCGGAAAGACAATCCGTTCTCTGAGGAGAAATATGGTGACACCCGTAATTCCGCTTTTGAGATCGCTTGGATTTGTTTGTGATGAAAAAATCACTCACAATACGCTTACGGTTAGTTACCGAGGAGCAAAAAACAGGTTTTACCTTTTCGGCGGCAAGGACGAATCGTCCGCATCGCTTATTCAGGGCATGACGCTTTCGGGAGTAATGTTTGACGAGGTTGCACTTATGCCGCGTTCGTTTGTTGAGCAGGCAATGGCAAGATGCTCGGTTACAGGTTCAAAATTCTGGTTTAACTGCAATCCTGAATATCCCGAACACTGGTTTTACACGGAGTGGATAAAAAAAGCGAGGGATAAAAATGCTCTTTATCTTCACTTTACCATGGACGACAATCCGTCGCTTTCACAGAGTGTTAAGCAAAGATATGAAAATCTTTATTCGGGAGTTTTTTACGAAAGATTTGTCAAGGGCAGATGGGTTGCCGTATACGGTGCGGTTTATCCGTTTATGGACAATGAGGAAATGTACTGCGAAGTGCCGAAAGGCGATTTTTGCAGGTATGCGATTTCCTGCGACTACGGCACGGTAAATCCCGCTTCGTTTGGCTTATGGGGCAAGCAGGGCAATGTGTGGTACAGAATTGACGAGTATTACTTTAATTCAAGAACACAGGGATTTCAAAAGACAGATGAGGAGCATTATCAGGCGCTTTGTACTCTTGCGGGAGATAAAAAAATTTCGCAGGTTGTTGTAGACCCGTCGGCTGCAAGCTTTATTGAGGTTATACGGCGCCACGCAAGATTCAGAGTAGTGCCCGCACAAAATAATGTGGTAAACGGAATTCGCAGAGTATCGCAGACTTTGAAGGACGGAAGCATAAAAATATGCAGAACCTGTAAAGCGACAAAGCGGGAATTTTCGCTTTACCGCTGGGACAGCAGAAAAACAGACGATGTCCCGATAAAGGAAAACGACCACGCTATGGATGATATAAGATATTTTGTCACAACGGTGATTGACGGCGGCAGTCGTATGTTTGTCATGGCCGCCGAAAGACAGGAGGAATAGAAAGCTTTGAAGTTTGGAAGAAAAAATCGCAGGGAAAATCCAAAAAGCATACTGCCGGTCCAGACTGTTCCGAAGGATAGGCAGGCGGGACTTGATCTGTTTGAGAGATTTGAAACAGGCAGCAGGGCAGAGCGCGAGCTGTATTCGTCAATGCGTGAGGCTGTTCCGATAATTGACGCCGCTTTGTGTAAGATAGTAAGGCTTATAGGAAGATTCAGTGTAAAAACCGAAAATGCCGCCTGCAAAAAAATTGCGGAGGATTTTATAAAAAATGTAAAAACAAACGGTTCTTCACTCGGTATGCACAATTTTATTTACAGCTACCTTGACTCCTTGCTTACCTACGGTGAGGCGGTGGGAGAAATGGTTCCGTATGCAGACGGCAGCGGAATTTGTTCTCTTTACAACGCAAGCCTCGACGATGTTGAAATCAGGGCGGACAAATCGCCGCTTGATTTGGTGGTTTGCTGTAACGGTTCGGGAGAGCTTTCCCCCGTAAAAAACAGACAGCTTGTGCTTGCAACGCTTCTTAATCCAAAGCCCGGAACGATTCACGGAACCTCGATTTTAAGCGGACTGCCTTTTGTAAGCTCGGTTTTGCTCAGAATTTTTAAGTCAATAAAAACAAACTGGGAAAGAGTCGGCGATGTGCGTTTTGCGGTTACATACAACCCTGATGAAAGCGGTTCGACATTCAGCGAGGAAAGCGCAAGGCAAATTGCGGACGAGTGGAAAAAGGCGATGAGGAGCGACAGCGTTTGCGACTTTGTTTCGGTGGGCGATGTAAGCGTCAAGGTAATCGGTGCGGAAAGTCAGATGCCCGACTGTGAAGTGCCTGTAAGAAACATTTTGGAGCAAATACTTGCAAAGCTCGGAATACCGCCGTTTTTGCTGGGGCTTTCCTGGTCAAGTACCGAGCGAATGAGCGAACAGCAGGCGGATATCCTTACAAGCGAGCTTGAATATTACAGGTCGGTTGTTGAGCCTGTTATTATCAAGATTATTACAATGCATTTGAGACTTTGCGGATATAACTGCGGATTTGAGATTGAGTGGGATGATATAAATCTTCAGGATACTGTCGAGCTTTCGCAGGCAAGATACAATAACGCCCGTGCAATGCAGATTGAAACGGGAGAGGAAACGGAGGTAACGGATGAGTAAAAAAGGGCTTAAAAAGGAAGCCGTTATAGGAGCGGTACAGGAGAATGAGCACGGCGCTGTTTCGGATGAGGAGCTTGAACTCATAAACTTATATACCCGAAGAAAGCTTACAGAGGACGAGGTGTATGTGTTCTCCGTGGTGCTGTGCGACAACGACATAGACCGTGACGGAGAAAGATTTACGGTAGAGTCGCTGTTTGCTCTTGAAAAGCTTTTTGTGGGCAAGACGGGAATCTTTGACCATAATCCCACGGCAAAAAACCAGACGGCAAGAATTTTTGCCTGCTCGGTTGAAGCCGTTTCAGGCAGGAAAACTGCCACGGGAGATGACTATTTCAGGCTGAAGGCGAGAGCATATATGCCTGTAAGCGAAAAAAACAGGGATATTATCTTGTCGCTTGACAGCGGGATTATCAAGGAAGTAAGCGTAGGCTGTGCGGTTGAGGAGGTTTTGTGCAGCATTTGCGGAGAAAAAACAGATACCTGCCCGCATAAAAAGGGAGAGGTTTATGGCTCGAAAATATGCTGCGGAGAGCTCATTAACCCATATGACGCCTATGAATGGAGCTTTGTTGCCGTTCCGTCTCAAAGAGAGGCAGGGGTTACAAAGTCGGCGTGTTTAAAAGGAGAGAAAACAAGTATGGAAAATATTTTGAAAAAGCTTGAACAGGGCGACATAAATATGAATTCGGCAGAATGCAGCAAGCTTTTGTCGTACATAGACGGACTAAAGCAGTCGGCAAAGGACGGGGTGTTTTACCGTGACAGCCTTATTGCTGATGTTCTTAGGTTATCGGCATCGGTTCAGCCCGAAATTTCAAGGGAAACCATGGAGAGCGTTGCAAAATCAATGACTGTGGCACAGCTTAACGAGTTTAAGACTGCCTTTGAAAAAAAGAAAAACGAAGCGTTTTCAGCAGCGCCCCAGCTTTACAGTGAGAAAAATAAAAACAAGACCGCAGTAAACGGTCAATTCAGAATTTAACGGAGGTATACATATGAATGTAAATTTTAACGGATACGGTGAAAATGTCGCAACATTTATTGCGGCGGATACTTTGACCGAAACAGGAGTACCTGTAAAGATCAGTGCAGACGGCACGGTCGATAAGTGCTCTGCAAACGACTTGTTCTGCGGAATATGCATAGGAGTACGCGGCGGCTATGCTGCGGTTCAGCTTGCAGGATACGCAAGAGTGCAGGCTTCTTCAAAGCTTGCTCTCGGTTATACAAAGCTTGCAGCTGCCGCAAACGGCAAGGTAGCCGCAAACGATTCCGGCAGAGAACTGCTGGTAATTGACTCAACTGCAACAGACGCAGGAATTATTCTTTGATAGGAGGAAAACAATATGGCAAATTTTGAAAATATAACTATAGAAAAGGGTATGTATCAGAGCAAGGGCGGTCTTACCGAGGTGCTTGAAAAGCTCGACCCGTCAGAAAATTACGAGGGAACTTCTCTTGAGGGGCTTGACGCATTTTCCCGTCAGCTCAAGCGATTTGACATTAAGGTCAGCGGCAGGGGAAGCGACTGCGTTGAAAAGTTTTTCCAGACCTCAAACTCGGCGGCTCTTTTCCCCGAATATGTGAGCAGGGCGGTAAGACAGGGCATGGAGCGTGCCGATATTCTTCCGAACCTTGTCGCAACGGTAACAGATATTGACGGTATGGACTACCGCAGTATTGTGTCCGCTCCCACAGAGGACGACAAGACACTAAAGATTGTTGGCGAAGGTGCGGTAATTCCGCAGACTGTTGTAAAAACGAGAGAAAACCTCGTGAAGCTTCACAAGAGAGGCAGAATGCTTGTTGCATCTTATGAGGCACTCAGATTTCAGCGCCTTGACCTCTTTACGGTAACGCTTAATCAAATCGGCGCATATATTGCAAGAGCGCAGTTAAAGGACGCTATTGATGTGCTTTTAAACGGCGACGGCAACGAAAATCCCGCCGAGAGTATCAGCGTCGGCGAAAGCGGAACAATTGAATACGGCGATATTTTAAAGCTTTGGTCATCGCTTTCACCGTATGAGCTTAACACAATTCTCGCACCTACTGAGGAAATGCAGAAAGTCCTTTCGCTTTCTCAGATGCAGGACGCAAACGCAGGGCTTGACTTCCAGGGTACGGGCAGGATGATCACACCGCTCGGTGCGACACTTCTTCACGCTCCTGAAATGGAAAACGGAAAAGTTATCGGCCTTGACAAAAACTGTGCTCTTGAAATGGTACAGGCAGGCGGCGTTATGACGGATTATGACAAGCTTATCGACCGTCAGCTTGAGCGTGCGGCAATTACCTGCACGGCAGGATTTTCAAAAATCTTTACGGAAGCCGCAAAAACACTTTCCTGTTAAATGAGGTGATTGTTTGAACATTGCAAATGTAATAACTCGCTTTGGTTTGCTCACAGGACTTCAAAATGATGAAATCTACAAGTGGAAAGCTTTGATTGACGATGCATGCGATTATGTCGGCTCAATCGTCATTAAGGAAAACCCCGATGAGAGCGAAGCAAGGAGAATAGAAATGCTCTGTGCAGTGTATGCACTAAAGCTCTACAGCTTATGCAATGATGAAAACATAACCTCGTTTACTGCGGGCGATGTTCAAATTACATCGCCCGAAAACAGGCAAAACAGGGGCGAAAAGCTGTGGAGAGAATACTCGGAAAAATGCACGGATCTTATTGATACCAAGAGCTTTTTGTTCGGCAGGGTGATTTGATGGGTATAATTTCGACAGTCGGAGAAACAATAAAACGATACGGTTGTAAAATAAATGTTTTATCGGGCGAAGACAGCATTGCTTCAAGAGCCTTTATTGAACCTCTCCGCTACAAAAACAAGGTGTATGTAGGCGGCGAGTATCATTATTTAGGCAAAAGACGAAGTGAAAAATATCTGTACATCGGACCGCCCGATTTGAAGCTTGAAGAAAACACATCCGTAATAGAAATGCAAAATAAAAAATATATTGTTAAGAGATGCGAAATATATTATGTAAATGACTGCCCTGTGTATGTGTGGGCAATACTATTGCAGTACGGCAAGGCATTGGAGGATGATTATGAATCAAATTGAAAAACAGGTTGACCAAATTATCGCAGGGCTTAAGCTGATTGATAAGTTAAAGCCTGTGAGATTTGTAAGGGAATACGGTTCCCATAATGTTGAAAATCCAATCAGCGGACTGCTTGCCGTAGTGTCGGTCACCGATACAACGCTTTCCAAAAGCTATATAGGAGGATATCTTTCTTCAACGGTAAAGGGAGAAAGTTATGCGGCAAAGGTCGAGATAAGGGTGTATGCCCCCGCAACAGAGAACGGAAGCGGATTGTCTGAGGTAGCAAGCGAGATCCTCACAGGTCTTAAAAAGGCGGACAGTCAAAAAATCATAGTGGAAGCAGATGTGTCGCCCATTGCGTTTGACCCGGATATGAACGCAATTTACCGCATTGTGCATTTCGGGATAGAGTTTTGCCTTTGTGAGGAGGGATAGAATGGCTGATTTTGCATTTGAAAAGGGCGATGATATTACAATTTATATTAACGGTCAAATTCTCGGCGGAGTTAAAGGAGCGGTTTGCAAAAAAGATAATACCTGTTACAGTATATCGGAATTTTTAAATGATATTCCTGTAAAAAAGCTTGATAAAAGCAATTATCAGCTTGAGCTTGTTTTAGACGGTTCAGACAGCTTGCAAACTTTACATGGGCAGAATGTTCAAAGTATTGAATTTGCCGGCTTAAACAGGAAGGTTATCTACTCCGATTGTTTTATTGACAGTGTTGATACAAGCATAAGTCCCGAAAAACCGATTGAATATACAGTTAAAATTACCGCTGTGGAGAGGAGCGAGATTGATGGAGACGTATGAAGCGTTGATTAACACCGCAGAAAAATATACGCAGGGGATTGATATTGAAAATATGAGTGAACTGCTTGAACAGGAAAGCAGAAGATACAGCACACGGCTTTCCGAAGAAGAGGAGGCAAGGCTCAGATGAAGCTTGTACCTATGAGATTTAACGGTGTCGAGTGGCATCATAATCCAAAAGAGATAGTATTTGAGTGCGACAAAACCGTCAAAGAGCTTTGTTCGGCGGGCAGTACGGCATACATACAGGATTTCGGCAGAAAAAATATGATAGTCAGCGGAACGGGAGAACTGTACGGAGAAGATTGTCTTGAACAGTTTGACAGACTTTTAACCCTTTTTAAGAAAGGCGGACGGGGCGTGCTTGTTATTCCGAAAATTACTCCGATATTCGCGGTGTTTGAGAGCCTAAAAATCAAAGGGGAGCCAAAGCCCGATATGCTTGAATACAGCTTTGTGTTCAGAGAGGTAATGGAGGAAAAAAGGACAGAAAAAGTGAACGCCTGTATAGGACAGGAGGGTGAAAGACTTTGGGATATATCATATAAATACGGTATTCCCATTGATACGCTCGTAAAGCTTAATCCGTCAGTAAAACGCCCCGATATATCGCTGTTCGGGAGAGTGATTAAGCTGTGCTGAGTTTTGTTGTAACTTATTGCGACGGGCAGAAAATCAGGATTGAAGATGTGTTGACTGTTATTATGAATTCCGATATTGATGTTCCTGCCGACGATTTGACAATTACAATTCCGTATAACAGGGAAATTTCAGAAAATGCCGATTATATGGCGGCGTTTCTTGATGAAGAACTTATATTTAAGGGTCAGATTGATGAAATCGTCGGTATTAAAACCATTGACGGAGCAATTACAAAAATAGCGGCGAGAAGTCCTGCGGCGGCGTTGCTTGATAATGAGGCAGAGCCGCTTACATACATCAACCCATCGGCGGATTTTATTTTTAACAGACATTTAAAGCCGTTTGGATTTGAGGAATACGACGCTGATGATATTCCGTTTTTCGGTACATTCAAAATAGACAAGGGTATGACACATTGGCAGGTGCTGAGAAATTTTTGCATTAACCGCTACAGAAGCGAGCCGAGAATTACGGGAACGGGTAAGGTGCTTTTAAGGGGAATATCTGCAAGTGAAGCAGTTGTTTTCGGAGCAGATAATGAAAATTACATTTCTATCAAAGAGAGCAAAAAACGCTTTAAACTTATTACTGAGGTTAGACTTAAGCTTACAAGCTTCGGTACATATAACGGAAGCATAAAAAATGAAAATCCCGAATGTGACGGTCAAAGCCGCGTGCGTTTTGTCAATGCAGCTTCGGACAAGACTAACATAGAAACTGCCGATGATATAATAAGACAGAGCAACAGCGACAGCTATTCGGTTGTGCTGGAGTGCTTGGGATGCAAGCTTGAAAACATCGGCAGATCTGCGTTAATAGAAGATGACATGTTCGGAAAGCTTGAAAATCTTACGGTTCGCAAAATAAGATATACGGTGGGAAGCGACGGAGAAAAAACAATACTCACACTCGGAAAGGAGAGGTTTTGATGTGGCTTATGAATTATATAACAAAAAATTCCCTGACAGCACCGAGTGCGGTAAAGGGAAATGTCAACAAAAATGACGCCAGCGGTACTGCGGTTGTTTCGTCGGGAGAGCACAAAAGGCTGAAATCCTGCTTTCCGTACGGAATTGTAAGCGTTCCGCCTACAGGTGAAAGTGCAATCGTGTTGCCGCTTGACGACGGCGAGGTGGCTATGGGAGTAATAGCAAATAACGCCTCACTTAATGAAGGCGAGCTTATGCTATATTCAAAAGGCGGAGCGTCAATAGTGCTTAAAAACGACGGCAGGGTTCTTGTGAACGGACGGGAGATTTAGGCATGACAGATATAAAAATCAAAGACGGCGACGCTGTAGTTAACAGTTCGGGACAGCACGAAATGCTCGATGATTCGGACGCCCTTTTTCAGCGTGCACAAATATGCATCGGAGCAAGGCTCGGAGGATTTGTTTATGACAGAGAGCTCGGTTCATATGTCAGAGAAATTGACAGTGACACCGATTATGCAAGGGAGAGAGCGGAGCTTGTGATAAACGAGGCTCTTGCCGAGTTTGAGGACACACATGCTGCGGTTTTGCAGTACGGCGAGGTTATAAAACTTACGGTTACAATCGGTAATGAAAGCAGAGATACGGAGGTGCGTTTATACGGAAACATATGATGAAATATATCAAAGGATGAAAAACAAATATGAGCAGGACAGCGAAACCCAAATTGACGAAAAAAGTGATATTGCAATTCGCCTGAAAGTGCTTGCGGGTGAAATATACAATGCACAGGTTAATTTTGAATGGCTAAAGAACCAGATGTTTGCCGATACTGCAAGCGGGGAATATCTTGACTATCTCGCACTTCAGCGAGGACTTGAGCGAAAGCAGGCTGTAAAGGCACAGGGAGAAATAACTTTTCATATTTCAGAGCCGACAGACCACAACATTATTATTCCTATAGGCACGGTTGCGGCTACAGACGACAGCACGCCGATAAGATTCTGCACTACAGAGGAGGGTGAAATTACCGCAGGCAATACGTTGGTAAGCCTTTATGCGGAAGCAGAAAAGCCGGGAAGATCTGGAAATGTGCTTAAAAATACCGTTACAGTGGGTGTCAGTGTGCCCACGGAAATTGTAACATTGTCAAACCCTGTTGTATTTACGGGCGGAGAAGACGAGGAAACGGACAGCGAGCTTAGAGAGCGTATAAAGAGTACATTTATCAACCAATCAAACGGCACAAACAAGGCGTATTATGAAAAACTCGCTCTTTCCGTGGAGGGTATAGCAAAGGCGTCTGCCGTTGCAAAAATAAGAGGTGCGGGTACCGTAAACCTATATGTTTGTTCAAGCAACGGAGATGCCGACAGTTCTGCAATACAAAAGCTTCAATCATTGGTGAACAAGGAAAGAGAGCTTAATGTCGATGTAGCTGTATATAATGCCACTGCCGAAAGCTACGATTTCATCGCAACGATTACGGCAAAAAGCGGATATTCGGAGTCCGAGGTCAGGTCACAGTGCAAGGCCACATTTGAAAAATTTATTAATTCACTGCCAATCGGGGCAAAGCTTTATTTATCTGCACTCGGCAAGGCTTTGATGGAAACTGAATGTGTAGAAAATTACGAATTTGACACGGCTATGCAAAATACTCAGATTTCTGCTTCGCAGAGATTTACTGTCGGAACAGTGGAAATTACGGTGGTGTGATGAGCAGTTACGATTCTATGAAAGAAAAGCTCGACGAAATCGGAATTTACAATATAAGTACAGGTTCAAATATTTCAAACGAGCTTGCAGCGTGTGCAGAGGGACTTGACGGCCTTTTTGACAGTCTTGAAACAATGACAAAAGAATATTATATTGAAACAGCGGAGGATTACGGAATTACAAGAAGAGAAAAATTTCTCGGAAAGGAACGCACGGAGTATTCAACCGAAAAAAGAAGAGAGATGCTCAAATTGCTGGAACAGAATATGGGCGGTAAATGTACTACCGAAGCGTTTTCGGATATTCTTAAAAGCTGCGGACTGTCGGATTTTTCATTTAAGGAGTCCCCCACAAACTACAGATTATCTATTAACATAAACGATGTGCTTACTAACGAACAAAAAGACATAGTAAAACAGCGTGTTGATTCGGAATTCCCGCTTCATTTGAGTATAGGCGTTGTTTACAGTCAGTAAATATAAAAATTAAAGCCACGGAGCTGTATGAAAGTATACTCTGTGGCTTTTTAATAAATAAACGGCATTTTACTTTCTGACAAGATTAAAAGCATGTGCATATTATCCAAAAAATACCAGCCCAATTTGTACCATTATACAAAAATTATTACAATATTTTACTGTATATTGCTTAATATAATATCAGATGCTATAATATCACCAAAATAGTTAATACGAGGAGGATTATTATGTATATTAAAAAAGCTATTTCTGTTATTTTAATCAGTATGATTTTGTGCTGTTCTTTGCCTACATTCTATGCAACGGAAGAAACACCCATACAAGATGTAGACTATGGTTTTGTTGCGGATCCGTATGAGAGATTAGAGACTAGTTTAGAAGATGGAACTGTAGAACTTGCAACAAAATATGATCCGCGAATTTTGGGATATAATACCGTTACAAAAAATCAAAATCCATACAGCCTATGTTGGATGTATTCAACCATAGGTGCTGCAGAACAGTATATATCAAGAAACTACGGTAATGAATTTGATATATCGGAAGCACACGGTGCGGTTGCCTACTCTAACAGTATTATCCCGCAAGAGAGTAGTAGTAATGATGGATATTATAACGATGTTCCTAATGTTGGTAGGTTTACAGCAGATGCGTTACAATATTTAAGTAACTGGAATGAGCCTATATTAGAAGATAATTCTATACATTGGAATTCTATGGTAAATGAAGAGGATTATCCCAAAGATCAGTTAAATGCGAGTTATTCTGTACCTATAACAGAAAACTTTACAGATGCGAAATCTACTTTTAATTTGACAGGTATAAAATATTTAGAAGACTCGGTTGACACGATAAAAACTGCAATTAAAAATTATGGTGGTGTTATTACTGATTTATATATTCAGCAGTCTCTACTTCACCGTGACATTAACAATGAGTACAACTTATGCTTTATACAAGACGACGATTCAACTGATAAGAAAGCGCCAAATCATTCCATAGTTTTAGTAGGTTGGGACGATAGTTATTCAAGAAATAACTTTGATGCATCAAACCGCCCTCAAAATGACGGTGCATGGTTAGTCAGAAATTCATGGTATAATCAAGATGCAAATAATTATTTTTGGGTTTCTTATGAACATACATCTCTGCACAGTAACTCATCAAAAAGAATTGCAATAACAAGCATGAAAGAGGCTGATGACAGTGAATATATGCTGTCTTACGATTATATGACGCTTGCTAATTACGATACAGAATATAGTGAAACGGTATATCTTTGCAATGTATTTGACATCTCAGATTATACAAACACATATAACAGTATTAACGGGGTTATGTTATATTTAAAATCAACTGGCTGTCAGTACAGAGTTAAAATTGCACAATTAGATGATAATAATAATTTACCGGCTAATTTAGATGATTTAGGTGTTGTTGCTTCAGGAAATCATATAGGAGAAGGATATGTGTATGCAAAATTTAATCAAGAGTATGTATTTACAAGCAACAATAGGTGTGCTGTAATAGTAGAACTGATACCTGATAGCTCTACTTCAACGATAGGCTTACCTTTTGAAGGGTCTGTTAATTCGGAAATTAATGCCAATGAAAGTTTTTACGGTTTTGATACTGATAATAATCAAATTGTATGGACTGATTGTTATTATAATAGGTACCATAATATTAATAATGTACCAAAGGGAAATTTTTGCATTCGCCCAATATTAAAAAAGACAACCCAAAATAATCACTATGCAAATATTACTCCTTCTACTATCGTAAATAATAATCAAGATGTAAGTATTAATTTTGATACAGACAGCATATTTTTATATGCACGCACTAAAAGTTACTATTTTCTACGCAATAAAACAGATTATACAAAGGGAGAGGGCAATGTTTTAATTAAAAATGATTTTATTAATTCTTTAGATGATAAATATACGGAGATACTGTTTTTCTTTTCAAATAATATAGTAAAGACATTGGTTATAAACCCTAAGGCGACGATTGATAGTGTGAATATCGTCGGAGATCCAATTGTAGGAGAAACATTGACTGCACAATGTGTAGGAAATCCCGAAAAGAACGAATACGATGTAAACTATCAGTGGCAGATTTCACCAAATGGAAGCAGCTGGTACGACATCACCAATGCTAATTCAAATACATATACTATTACTGAAAATGAATATAATCTGTACATAAGAGTTAAGGTTACATCAAGCAGTATGTTTGGAAATGTGATATATCCATTTGAAAAGACTTCGAATTCAACGCCTCATAAAGTTGTGATTTTAGGTGATGTGGACTTGAACGGAGTAGTAAGAGCGGATGATGCAACAATGGTGAGTAAGTATTTGGCAAAATTGGTAACACTTGATGACAGACAAATGTTGGCGGCTGACGCTAATAGAGACGGTTTAGTAAATCTTTTTGATGTAAGGCGTATTCAGGAAATCGCAATTGAAATGTAGATAATATTTAATTTATTTTTAAAAGAAAGGGTATAACTATGAAAAAGTTTTTAAGTATCTTGCTGTCTTTTGCAATACTACTTTCAGTATGCTGTGTTACAGTATCTGCCGAGAATATAAATAATACGGGAAAGCTTAATTATTCCCCTTACAATAATTTGTACACGCTGTATCAAATAGTATATTATGAACATGCGAGGGTTGGTAATGACAGACCAACAAATTCGGCGTTGCTGTGGCAAAGATTAGAAGAAACGGAGGAAATGTTTTCTGACGGTATTCAGCATACTGATGATGAATATCAGGCAGCGTTTGATAAGCTCTTGGAAGCAGCATATAACGAGGATGTTCATTTAGGTGTAATAAAGACAACATACAACAAGGCACTTGAGGAGCAAAATTATAACAACTGGTACAGCGAAAGTGACTGGTCGGAGTTTGTTCGCAGAAGAGATATTTTAGGTGCTTTAGTAGAAGATGCAGATATATATGATCTTTCTCTTGACCCCGAAGCTACGGATGCTTTTTATGATATGCTGTATCAGTATAATTTGATGACTAACAGATATCAGAAAACAGGGGATGTTAACAAAGACGGCGTTACGGATATAAAGGATGTTACGCTTATTCAGCAATATCTGGCAGGAAGTGTGGAATTTACAGGCGGACAAAAAATGCTCATTTGTTACGATGTATTAGAGTATGAAAAAATTAACATAAATTCGGCGACAGAACTCCAAAAGTCTATCGTGGGTTTGTCAAGCGATATTTATTCTGCGTTTATTGAGCAATACGGATATCACGAGGACTATGAGTGGAGATTGGCACGAACCTTTAACTTCTTTATTTGTCCGAGAAGATGGGGTTATTATCCGCTTGGTTCATCATTTTATGACACGGAATATTTGAGAGAGTTTTGGCTGCGTTATTATGACGGACCTGAGGTGCCGATACCATAAGTCAGTATAAAAATAAAATAACTGCAAAATTATAACTGTATGTTTTAACAGATTAAGAGTATGAAAAGCGTTATTCATAATAAAATATTTGACCTCCAGTATGCTGTTGTGTAAAATAATCTTAAAACCTGTTAATATATCCAAAATACGAAGTGATTTTTGATAATATACAACAGCTATAGTTTGATTTAATAAGCGGCGTATAACGGCTGTAACGGGTTAGTTTAATAAATACTTAATATGAAGGGTAATTTATGAAAAAGTTTTTATCTCTGATTTTATCTTTTGCAATTTTATCGTGTGCGTTTTGCTTTGATGCGTCTGCCGCATCGACGCCTGACGCAAGACAGCTTTTGCAGGCATTGATCGACAGACACGATAATGTATATTCAGTTTGGGGAGAGCCTGATCCTTATTTTGAAGATGAGGCTGTTGCGATTTATGTTGAAGCCCGTGAAGTGCTTAATGACAGTTCTTCGACGGAGGAAGACTGTTTAAATGCCGTAAATAAGCTTGTTGATGCGGATTTAAACAAGGTTTATATAAGACCCATTGTCGCGCAAAATACATATGAAAACGCGATAAAGGAGCAAAACTACAATAACTGGTATTCCGAGAGTGACTGGAATGAATATCAGAATAAATTGGCTGACCTTAAAGCAGCCTTGGATAATATTACAAGTGATCTTGAGTTTTCAAAAGAGTTAACCGATGCTTTCCACGCCGTCTTAAAGGTTTATAATAAAATGACAAACGAGCGCACAAATAAAGGAGATATCAACGGAGACGACAATGTAAATGTTGAAGATGTTACACTTTTGCAAAAATATATTGCAGACTCTGAAAATTTGACAGGTGCTCAAAAAATGCTGAGCGGTGCTGAGAATTATGAATACTTAACAATAAAAGATGTTACCGGACTTCAGAAATATATTGTGCAGTCGGTAACGGAGCTTCCTGGCAAAAAAATATTTATATCTGAAATGAATATGTCATGTTTTGGCGAACAACTGCCGCTTGAAAGAACTTTTAACTTTTGTATCTGCCCGAGGATATGGAGCGAATCACATCCTTCCGCTCAGTCAAACGGATACACAAGCCTCGATGTCTTGTACAAGTATTATCAATTATGTGATCAATACGGAATAGAACCGTAAATTTATTTTGAGTGATATTTTCTATCATTTTAAGTGCTTATGAGCGGACAGAGTTTTGATACGAGAATAAAAATCAAATAATTGCAAAAAATATAACCACCTATTGAAAGGTGGTTATATTTATGAGTAAAAAGACAAACAAAAAAAACGAACAGTATCCCATTGAGCTTCCGTCGCGCAACAGTGAAACAAAGCGTTCGCCGATTATTGATGTCGTAAACAACGAAACATATCCGCTTGAACTTGCAAGCTCCCGTCACCACAGCGGCGTGCAAATTGACTCTTTTAACAGCGTTGCAGAGGTTGTCGCTACCGAAATAGAACCTGATAAGGCAGGGCAAACCATTCACGGACAGTAAAAACGGGAAGATACAAAATCGAAGTGTCGGAGTTAACCGCTCCGACATTTTCTTTTATGCCGAGCTGATTTGCAATAATGCGCACGCGAAGCTGATGATAAAAGTCGGTTGCTATCGCAAGGTTCGGATTGAGATTATTTTCTTCTATAATCTGCACGGAATACTTTATATTTTCGGTTGTGTTTGTCGATTTGTCTTCAATAAAGAGTCTTTCTGCGTCTATGCCGTTTTTTGTAAGCACTTCATACATACATTGTGCTTCGCTTGTCGGTTCGTCAACACCCTGCCCTCCCGAAAGTACCGCGTCGGCGTCTTTGTTTTGCATAAGATAGTTTTCGGCTCCGCTTATTCGTCCGCTCAATACCGCAGACGGACCCCACGGCTTTACCTGAGCCCCCAAAACAACTGCGGTGGCGTTTTGCGACGGTGTCTGAAGTGCCGCCCATGTCATAAGCGAAGTAACTATGCCGCCGTAAACTGCAAATAATATAAAGCAGAAATTCACTGCTCTGTAAATAAACTTAGTAAATTTTTTTCGGCAGAAAACTTTTTTTATCATCCTGTGAATCGGGGCGACGCTCACGCAAAAAATCCACACGCACAGAGCAAGCCCTGCCATACTTCCGATATTTATAATTCCCTGCATCATAGGCAAAACAAAAAAAGGCATAAAAAAGATTGCAACAATTGCAAACACAATGCGTATAATTATAAGTGTAAGCTTTTTCATATCCGCATACTCCTTTGTACAAACTGTATCGTACTGCCATTTTACCACATATAACTGCAAATTTCTACTTATCTTTAGTATTTGTTGCATTAAGTAATAAATTGTGGTATCATTTAGTTAGATGAAACTAACTGCAAAAAGAGGTCTTTTTATGAAAACTCTTGACGATTTAAAGCTGGGGCAGACAGGTGTCGTTGCCCGCCTCGGTTCATCCGGGGCACTGCGCAGAAGGATAATTGATATGGGAATTACCCCCGGTGCAACGGTGAAAAAGCTGAAAACAGCTCCTTTCGGTGACCCTATTGTAATTATTGTAAGGGGATATGAATTGAGCCTGCGTGTCAGTGAAGCAAAAGAGATTTTTCTTGAGGAATAACACCGTATAAAGCAAAATATTCTTTATCGGAGAGATATTAATGGAAAATATAAGCAAAAATAAAACAATTAATGTTGTTCTTGCCGGTAACCCCAACTGCGGTAAAACTACGCTGTTTAATCAGCTTACGGGAAGTAAGCAGTATGTGGGAAACTGGCCCGGAGTTACGGTTGAAAAAAAGTCGGGCAAAGTGAGAAATTCTCTCGGCAGAGATATTGAGGTTGTCGATTTGCCTGGAATATACTCACTGTCACCGTACACGCCTGAGGAAATTGTTACACGAAACTGCCTTTTAAACGACGACCCGGATGTTATAATCGATATTGTGGACGCGACAAACCTTGAGCGAAACCTGTACCTTACAACACAGCTTGCTGAGCTTGCAAGGCCTATTGTAATTGCTCTTAATATGTGTGATTTGCTTGAGAAAAACGGTGATAAAATCGATGTTGCATCGCTTGAAAAACAGCTTTCGGTACCGATAATTCCGATTTCAGCAAGCAAAAACACGGGTGTCGACAAGCTGGTCGAAAAGGTTGTTGAGCTGTATGACAAAGGCAAATATGTGCCCGTAAAAAACATATACTCCTACGAGGTAGACAGAATTCTGCGTGAAATCGAAAACGCCCTTGAGGACATAAAACAGCACAGCTACCATCGCAAACGCTGGACTGCCGTTAAGCTGTTTGAAGGTGACACGGTAACATGGAATCACTATAATTTTACCGATGAGCAGAAGGAACATATAAATTTACATATTGATGAAATTCACACATCAAAAAATGTTGACCGTGAAATGATTATTGCGGATGAACGCTACAAGTACATATGTTCAATCACGGAAAAAGTCGTTACAAGGAAAAGACCTGCGGGTTTTTTGAGTGTGTCGGATAAAATTGATAAAGTTGTTACAAACCGATTTTTTGCTCTGCCGTTCTTTTTGCTTGTTATGCTCATGGTATTTGCAATAACATTCGGAGCACCGGGAAATCTTTTGCGTGACGGTGCGACTTACTTAATTACCGATGTGCTCGGAGGCGGACTTTCTTCGCTTTTGACTTATTTTAATGCGTCGGCATGGGCGCAAAGCCTTGTGATCGACGGAATAATAGCGGGCGTCGGTTCGGTAATTTCTTTTTTGCCGCAGATTATGCTTTTGTTTATACTGCTGTCGTTGCTTGAGGACAGCGGATATATGTCAAGAGCGGCTTTTATTATGGATAAGCTGCTTAGATATATCGGGCTTTCGGGCAGAGCGTTTGTGCCGATGCTTATGGGATTTGGCTGTACTGTTCCTGCTGTTTTGGCAACAAGAACACTTGAAAATCAAAAAGACAAACGCCTTACGATTTTGATTACTCCGTTTATGTCATGTTCCGCAAAAATGCCCGTATATTTGTTGTTCATCTCATACTTTTTTGCCGATTACGGTCCGCTTGTTATTTTCGGAATTTATGTTCTCGGAATGGTTGTGGCTGTACTGTCGGCTCTGCTGTTTAAGAGCACAATTTTAAAGGGCAAAAATGCTCCGTTTGTCATGGAGCTTCCGCCGTACCGTATGCCGTCCCCGAAAAGCCTCTGGCTCCATGTTTGGGATAGACTCAAGGACTTTCTTGTCAGAGCAGGTACGGTACTGTTGGGAGCGTCAATTCTTATTTGGTTTTTGCAGAGCTTTGATTTTTCGATGCAAATGGTTTCTCCCGACGAGAGCATGCTCGCTTCAATCGGCAAATTTATTGCCCCCGTGTTTGCGATTTGCGGTTTCGGAGACTGGAGAGCTTCCGTGTCGCTTGTAACGGGAATAGCCGCAAAGGAAAGCGTTGCTTCAACCCTTGCGGTTCTTTATCCGGGTGCAAGTATTGCCGATGCATTTTCGCCCCTTGCGGCATTTTCGTTCCTTGTATTTGTACTGCTGTACACACCGTGCATTGCGGCGTTGTCTGCTATTCACAAGGAAATGGGAAGCTTAAAATGGACGGCGGTAACAGTTGTTTATCAAATTTTCGTTGCGTGGTTTGCGTCCGCACTTGTTTTCCAGTTCGGAACGCTTATAAATAATTTAGGAATGATGTAAATGGTATTAGGAATTCCGATTGTCGATATTGTTATCGGTATAATTGCAGTTTTCCTTGTGGGACTTTGCGTATATTCGATATTCAGAAAAAAGAAAAATTGCTGTTCCGATTGCAGGGGCTGTCCCTATTCGGGTAAGTGCAAAAAGGATAACAGTAAGTGACTTAATTATAAGAAATAAAACGAGCGGCAGAGGTTAATTTTTAACTCCTGCCGCTTAAAATTATATCAATTATCAGTTATACGGTATTAAAATGTTTCAAATAAAAAACAGGCGGATATAAAATCCGCCCGCAATAATTAAAGTAAAAAATCACTCCATATCGTGTTTCCAGTCAAACTCGTGATACATATTTTCAAGTGTTGAAAGTTTGTCTATATAGGGAGTTTCAACAGAGCCCTCAAACTCAGCCTCTTTCTTGCTCTTGAGCACTTCCATTGCTGACTTGTCGGGAACATTAATTGTTCCGGCACCCGCTACACATCCGCCCGGGCAAGCCATACCCTCAAGCAGATATCCGTTGTACTTGCCGGCCTTTGCCATTCTCAAAAGCTTTGCACATTCGTCAAGTCCCTGAGCATTGGCAACTTTAACCTCTCTCTCGGGATCAAGCTTTGATATAGCGTTAACTACGGCTTTCGCAACGCCTCCGCTTACGGCAAAACCTCTGCCGTCGGCACTTGAGAAAGAAAGCTTTTCCTCATCTTCGGGAAGGGACGCGAAGTCAACGCCTTTGGCATCGAACATACCTGCAACCTCTTCAAATGTCAGCACAAAATCAATATCGCTTCTGATACTTCTGCGGCTTGCTTCAAGCTTTTTAGCGGCACAAGGCCCGATAAAAGCTACCTTACATCCCGGATATTGCTGTTTTGTAAGTCTGCCGGTGAGCACCATGGGCGTGAGAGCCATTGAAATATACGGAGCTATTGTGGGGAAGTTCTTTTTAGCCATCATACTCCATGCGGGACAGCAGGAGGTTGCCATAAACGGCTGCTTTGACGGAACCTCTTCCATGAAGTCCTTTGCTTCCTCGACCGTACAAAGGTCTGCGCCTGTAGCAACCTCAACTACATCGGTAAAGCCGAGTGCCTTGAACGCATTACGGATTTTTGTTGATGAAAGTCCGTTGAACTGACCTGCAACAGCAGGGGCAACAGCGGCATATACGGGAGTTTTGCCCTGAATAGCCTTTATAGTCTGGAAAATCTGACTTTTATCAACTATCGCGCTGAAAGGACAGCTTACAAGGCACATTCCGCATGAAACACACTTGTCATAGTCGATTTCCGCTCTGCCGTGTTCATCGCTGTGAATAGCTTTCATTCCGCAGGCAGCCGCACAAGGACGCTCCTGCTTTATGATTGCGTTATAAGGACAGGCACTTTTGCACTTTCCGCACTTAATACATTTGTCCTGGTCAATTACTGATTTCCCGTGTACGATTGAAATTGCACCCTTGGGGCAAACCTCGGTGCAGGGGTGCTCAAGACAGCCCTGACAGCCGTCACTTACAAACACACGCTTTTCGGGACAGCTGTGACAGGCGAATTTAATTATATTAATAAGAGGAGGAGCGTAGAACTTTTCGTCAACCATACTTTCCTCAACACCTGTAGAGATGGGAGCCTGTTTGTCAACAGCAAGCAGCGGAAGTCCCATTGCAAGACGAAGCCTTTCGCCAACGATGGCTCTTTCAAGGAAGATGCTCTCGCGGTATGTCGAGATTTCTCCGGGGATAATTTTGTAGGGCAGGTTTTCAAATTTTGAATAATCGCCGCCCTCATAGGCAAACCGAGCAACCTCGGTGAATATCTGGTGTCGGATTTTTGTCTTTGATGAATAAAGCCCTCTCATCGTACTCATCCTTTCAATCTTTGTGGATTTTTTAACAATCTTTTCACATATGATTATACAACAGCTTCACTTTAAATTCAACATTTATTTAACGCTCTGAATTAAATTTTGCACCTTATTACAAATCTGAATATTTGATAATTATTATTTGTTTGTATTTAACAATTAAAACAAATTTTTGTTATATTATTATAACAAATCGGTAAAATTTGTTGACTTTTGTATTAATTTGTTATATTATTTATGTGAAATGTATATTGCCACTATTACAATCAGGAGGGATTTTATGAGATGTACTAACTGTGGCTTTGAGTGCAATGAAAAATACTGCCCTATGTGCGGTGCCAAAATGCCTGAGCATATTGATTACAATGCAAATCCTTATGCGGCTGCTGTTGATAATAATGCAGCTGAAAAAAATTACAGTTCGGTTAATACAAATCCATATAATATCAATGTAAATCCGTCTTATACAAATAATCAGCATACTTTCAATAATTCAAATCCTATCCAAAGTAATTATGTAAACGGTCAGCCAAATCCTAATCAAGGCTGTGTGCCGCCGTATTCAGTTAACACAAATCCTATGCAAATGAACGCAATGCCTAATCAGTATGCCTGTCCTCCGAAAAAGAAGGGGAAGGTTTTTCCGATTGTTATCATAAGCATAGTTATCGGAATAGTCCTTGCGGGAGCAATTTTGGGAATTTGCTCGGCTTTTATGTACAATAGATCCATTGCAGACAGCTTCGTTAACGGTGACAGCTACGATTCAGGTTATGACGATATGTATTATGATGATTATTCCGATACGGAGTTAATCGAAGATTATTCAGTTTATAAAATTAACGAAACAAAAGAGCTGCCAAACTGTGAGATTGCATTGAAAAAGTCAGAAAGGGTTGAGGGCGTCAATACCGCTGAAGAGGGCAACAGCCGAATGACAGTTACTTTTGAGGTTAAAAATACTACAGACCGATATGTCGTGCTTGATTATATCGGCTGTGACGCTTATGAAACATCGGATTTAAAATATCCAGAATATTATTTTGAATGGATCAGTGATAATTTAACCGAAGAATCAACATTCGAACTTGAACCAAACGAAACAAAAGAGCTGACCATTGATTTTTCTGTTCCGAATAGCGTAAAGAATATAGACCTTGATTTAAATATTACATCTTATCAGGATAACTACGATTATTACGGATACTTTACTACAAAAAAATAATCTGTATGTTTATTACGGCAAAAGGGGCACTGCGTAAAGCGGTGCTTTTTTGTTGAATACATCAAACAAAGCTTATATATTATCACCCATTAAATTGTGTTAAGATTGAACCTTTAATCACACAAATGCTTTGTTTGGACGATTAAACGCTCTCATTTAACTTTTGTTGCTTTATTATGTGATCGTATTGATGACTGAAATTGAATTTATTTTAATGGATATATCTCGTATCTATAGAGATAAATGCATTAAACGAAAAACACCATCAAGCTCCAAATCTTAGTGGTTAGGAGTTTAATGGTGTTTTCATTTTTATTAGGTAGATATGTTAGATTTTGTTTTTGATCAAGCCAAACAAATCTTTTTCAGTAGGTTGCAAACGGATTTTTTCAGCTCTTCTAAATCATCTTGGTTTGGATGAGAAAGAGCACGGTCAAAGTTATCCAACATAGGTTGTGCCTTTTTGGGATCTGTTTGTGCAATCGCTTCGTAGCGTGTGCGTACCGACTGGGGCATTTTTCCCTGACACAGGTAATATCCTAAAAGGACATTGCCGGAAGGTATGTTCTGTGCCATCCGTTTTTCAATTTCGTCAAAATAAGCAGATGAATCGCCGAAACCTGCTGTACCAAACAGGTAGATTTGCTTATTTTCTAAGCCGTTCAAAAATTCAGCAACCTCGGGACTGCATGTTCCTTTGTCGGTCCATGAGCCGACAAAAAGGATATCCGCCTGCATAGCTTCGTCGGCAGGAGCCCCAAAGTAAATTAATTTATCTGACGGAAGAATATGCTTGATGCACTCCGCCAATTTAGCTGTGTTTCCGGTGTTGCTGGAATAAATAATAGCGTAACTCATAAATCTGCTCCTTTCCGTTTACAACAGTTTATATAATTGAATTATACTAGAAACATTGTCATAAGTGCAATATTTAATTTTTATGTTTTTTGTCCGCTTTATTGGCTATGTTTCACGATCGCTGATATTTATGCTCATATTCAAGTCAATGATTTTCACCAAAACGCAAAAAGAAACCGCCCTAAACGCAGTGTTTAAGGCGATTTTGAGAACTGGTGGGAGAAGGTGGATTCGAACCACCGAAGTCGTTGACAACAGATTTACAGTCTGCCCCCTTTGGCCGCTCGGGAATTCTCCCATATCAAATTTTCATAGGTAAAGCCTACTGCCTAAACAGTAGGCTTCTTGGAGCTGGTGGACGGACTTGAACCCCCGACCTGCTGATTACAAATCAGCTGCTCTACCAACTGAGCTACACCAGCATATCTCCGAAATCAGCATACCGCTGAAATTCGAGTGCTTAAATAATATAACACAACATTTCGACTTTGTCAACACTTTTTTTGAAAAATAATTTTTACGCAATCCAGACATTAATGCGGTCGTAAACATATGAATAAATCAGCCCTCTTCGCAAACAATATTGTTAATTTGCAAAGGGGAGAGATAATGTTATGGATTATGCGGATGAAAATAAAGTTTACTCAGATAAAACAGAAAATAAAGCAAAAGGGTTTTCGTTTTACCAAAAAATTTTTTTCTTGTATTTTTTAAATCTTGTTGACTGGTTTTGCACCGAAGCTCTTATTGCAAGCGGCAAATTTTTTGAAGCAAATCCTATTATGCAGCCTGTTATAGAAAATTTTTGGCTTACTTTTATGTTAAAAGGTCTGCTTCCTCTTGCACTTGTAGCGGGTTGCTGTGTAATATACAAGTTATTAGGCGTAGAAGAGGGTTTTTTGTCACGGCTTTTGCTTAATATAGGTATATGTGCTTACGCACTTGTTAACCTGTGGCATATTTTTAATTTTGTATTGCTCTTTTTCTTTTTTTAATGTAAAATAGGTAGGATGATTTTAAAGAGAGGTGTTTGCTGTGCCGGCGTTATCCGTTCGCAATCTTACAATGACATTTGTTGAGCGAAACCTTTTTACAGATGTTTCATTTGATATTGAGAGCCACGAAAAGGTTGGTTTTATTGGGGCAAACGGAGTAGGAAAAACTACACTCTTTAAAATTTTAACGGGCGAGCTTACTCCGACTTCGGGCAATGTTGTGTTTGAGAAGAATGCCAAGGTAGGATATATGGAGCAGCATGCCTGTAAAAATCCGAATGTTGATATTTACAGCGAGCTTTTGTCGGTGTTTGATTATCTTTCCAAAACCGAAAAGGAAATTTCTCATGTTGCTAATGATATAGATAATCAAAACGGAGACCTTTCATCTCTTGTTGAAAAGCAGACCCGTCTGATGGAATTCTTTGAGAGAAACGGCGGACTTACCTACAAAAGCAGAACCCGTGCGGCGCTGTTGGGACTGGGATTTAAGGAATCCGATTTTGCAATGCCCGTAGGAAGTCTCAGCGGAGGTCAGAGATCAAAGCTTTGTCTTGCAAAGCTTCTTTTGTCTCAGAGCAATTTTCTCTTGCTTGACGAGCCTACAAACCACCTTGATATAGGCTCCGTCAACTGGCTTGAAAGCTTTTTGCGTGATTTTAAGGGCGCAATGATAATAATAAGTCATGACAGATATTTTCTTGACAGGGTGACTGACAAAACTATAGAACTTGAGCATAACCGTATTATGTGCTACAAGGGAGCGTATTCTGAATTTATAAAAAAGAAAAAGGCGTATAATGAATCGCTCAAAAACAAGTATGAAAACGATATAAAAGAAATAAAGCGAATCGAGGGTATTGTCGAGCAGCAAAAACGCTGGGGGCGTGAGCGTAACTTTATTACTGCGGCGAGCAAGCAAAAGGAGGCTGACAGAATAAAGGCACAGCTTGTTACACCCGACAGCGAGCTTGAAACAATGCATATGCACTTTGAGCCTAAGTGTGAAAGCGGAAACGATGTGCTGATATGCAAAAATCTTGCAAAATCATTCGGAGAAAAAGCTCTGTTTCAAAATGTTAATTTACATATTAAAAAGGGAGAGAGAGTTTTTATTCTCGGCTCAAACGGCTGCGGAAAAACAACTCTTTTTAAAATACTGACGGGAAAGCTCGCTCAGGATTTCGGTGAATACGATTACGGTGCCAATGTTTTGGTGGGATATTTTGACCAGATGCAGCAAAACCTTGATTTAAACAAAACCGCTATTGACGAGGTTTGGGATGCTTTTCCGAATTTGACGCAGACAGAGGTGAGAAGCGCGCTTGCTTCGTTTTTGTTTAAGGGTGACGAGGTGTTTAAGCCGCTTTCAAAAATGAGCGGCGGCGAGAGAGCAAGGGTTTCACTTCTTAAGCTTATGCTCAAGGGCAGTAATCTTCTGCTGCTTGACGAACCGACAAATCACCTTGATGCAGCTTCTCGTGAGGAGCTTGAAAACACGCTTAGGGATTATTCGGGTACTTTGCTTGTGATAAGTCATGACAGGTATTTTATAAACAAGCTTGCCGACAGAGTGCTTGTGCTGTCAAAAGACGGAATTACCGAGTATCTCGGTAACTATGATTATTATCTTGAACGCACAAAGTCGGAAATCGGAGAAGAAAAAACAAAGCAAGCCCCCGAAAAAAGGGAAAAACCTCAGAACGACTACTTTTTGCAAAAGCAAAAGCAGAGTGAGGAACGCAAACGCAGGACAAAGCTTAATAAAGCGGAAGCGGAAATCGAGAGACTTGACCGAGAGATTGAAAAAACACAGGCTTTGCTTTCGAGCAAGGAGGTTGCCTCGGATTATGAAAAGCTTGTGGAGCTTACAAATATGCTTGAACAGCTTGAAAAAGAGCAGGAAGAGCAGTATTTGATATGGGAGGAGCTTTCGGATTAAAAGTTATAGTTGTTTGTGCACAATGAAAGTGGTATAATACTTTTTGTGATAAGCAGAATTATTTTGCCGCACCTTAATTTAAAATAGATTTTAAACGGTGCGGCACGAAAATTAAATATAATTTCCGCCCGTGGCGCAATTGGATAACGCAACAGATTCCGATTCTGGAGATTGGGGGTTCAAATCCCTTCGGGCGGGCCAAAAAGCGGACGGGTTTTGCCTGTCCGCTTTTGCACGCAAAAAAATCCGAAGGGATTTGAAGGTGAGCGTAAAGAAAACAGTTCGGTGAACTGTTTTTAGCGAACGGCGATGATGAAGATATCCGAAAATACACGCCCCAACAGACGAGATGAAGATATATAAAGATGAACATACTTCGGGCGGGGCAGGCAGTGCCTGCAGCCATTTTATTGTACTGTTGTTTTTTAATTATTATAAATCAACTGCTTGATAAGAGATAACAATTCATATACGGGTATCAAAAAACGGACGGGTTTTGCCTGTCCGTTTTTTCACGCAAGCCATAAAATTCTAAGAATATTGTTTGTGAGAAATAATTAATGCCCCCCAATATACAATTTAATTGAAAAAAATAATAGATTCCACAAATTTGTTAGTTTATAACATTGAATTTTTAAGAATACAGTGATAATATGTTTATGTGTTAAACACTGAATCGTGATTGTCAAAAATCAATACCGTCTGTTTTTGAGTGTTGCCGTATCAATTTTGATTGAGTTATACTCAATATTGTTTTCTGACGATCCGAAAAATAATGAGGAGGAATTTTTATGAATGGCGTTGTAATTATAATAATCGCAATAGTTGTTTTGCTTTGCGCTTATTTAATTTACGGCCGCTGGCTCACAAAAAAATGGGGAATAGACCCCAAGGCAAAAACACCTGCCTACACGGAATACGACGGCGTGGATTATGTTCCCGCAGAAAAAAGCGTCGTTTTCGGTCATCAGTTTGCATCCATTGCGGGTTCGGGCCCTATTAACGGACCTATTCAGGCCGCTGTTTTCGGTTGGGTGCCCGTTTTGCTGTGGTGCCTTTTAGGCGGTGTGTTTTTCGGAGCAGTACAGGACTTTTCCGCAATGTACGCTTCGGTAAAGAACAAGGGACATTCTATAGGTGTAATTATCGAACAGTATATCGGAAAGGTCGGCAAAAAACTTTTCCTTGCTTTCTGCTGGCTGTTTTGTATTTTGGTTGTTGCCGCATTTGCCGACATCGTTGCAGGCACCTTTAACGGCTTCAACACGGACGGAAGTCAGATTACTTCAAACGCTTCCGTTGCCACAACTTCAATATTGTTTATTGTTGCGGCTGTGGGACTCGGATTTTTCCTGCGTGCATCAAAGCTTCCCGCATGGGGAAACACTATTGTAGCAATATTAATTTTGATTGCCTGCATAGCACTTGGCTTGACACTTCCTTTGTACCAGGATACAAGCTTTTGGCACATATTTGTGTTCATTTACATATTTATCGCGTCGGTTGTGCCTGTATGGGCTTTGCTTCAGCCGAGAGATTATCTAAACAGTTATCTGCTTATTGTTATGATTATTGCGGCAGTTGTGGGTATTTTGGTATATAACCCCGATATTAACCTTGCCGCATTCACATCATTTGAAGTTGACGGTCAGTATTTGTTCCCGACGCTGTTTGTTACCATTGCATGCGGTGCTATTTCGGGCTTCCATTCGCTTGTTGCTTCGGGAACCGCTTCAAAGCAAATCAAAAACGAGAGAGATATGCTTCCCGTATCTTTCGGTGCAATGCTTATGGAAGTAATGCTTGCAGTTGTTTCACTTGTTTGCGTAGCTTTCCTTGCTTCGGGTGCAACGATTCCCGAGGGAAACCCGCCGCAGATTTTTGCTTCTGCAATCGCTACATTCCTTACAAAATTAGGTATTCCCGAATCATTCTCAACAACTTTGATTTTGCTTGCCGTTTCCGCTTTCGGTCTCACATCTTTGGACTCGGTTGCCCGCATAGGCCGTCTTTCTTTCCAGGAATTTTTCATCAATACCGACAAGTCAGACGAAGAACAGTCGATAATCACAAAGATCTTTGCCAACAAGTATGTTGCAACAATTTTGACGCTTGTACTTGCATTTATTCTTGCAAAACGCGGTTATGCAGATATTTGGCCTTTGTTCGGTTCTGCAAATCAGCTTTTGGGTGCGTTGTCACTGATAGCGTGTGCAGTATTCCTTAAACACA
Organism: uncultured Ruminococcus sp.; assembly: GCA_944412525.1. GTDB lineage: Bacteria > Bacillota > Clostridia > Oscillospirales > Acutalibacteraceae > Ruminococcoides. The sequence goes on from CALYBM010000104.1 coordinate 27,318, forward strand.
CAAAAAGACAGGGATGGATGCTTTGGGTTCCGATGATTTGTATGCTTCTCATCACATTCTCAGCTTTGGGATTAAAGATAGCTTCACTTGTAGGCTCTTTGATGACCGCATTCGATTTCGGCAACGCATTACAGCTTGTATTTGCCGTACTGCTCCTTGCTTTGGGTGTAGTCGTAGCAATTATGGGAATCAAAAAGCTTTTTGTACCCGTAAAAGAAACAGATAACACTGAACTTGAAACGGCAGAAGAAGCAAAATAAGCTTTTGGTTCTTTATATAATCATTTTTAATAAAACCGATATTAAGCGGCACGGATTAACTGTGCCGCTTAATTTTTTGCATTTATAGGAAACTGCTCGAAAACGGTCGGGCAGAGGAGGTTTGATAATATCAATCTGTCTGCTCGAACCCAGTGTCGAGGCACTCGATTTTTTAATTTATAGGAAACTGCTTGAAAACGGTCGGGCAGAGGAGGTCTGATAATATCAACTTGTCTGCTCGAATTGCGTGTCGAGACACTCGACTTTTTAATTTATAACAATAAAAAAGCAATAATAATTATTGGAGATAAGGAGAATAAAAATGATTAATGTTGAATTAAAAGGCGGTGTCGTTAAAGAATTTAACGATAATATTTCACCTGCTGAAATTGCAAAATCTA
>CALYBM010000105.1 GCA_944412525.1 uncultured Ruminococcus sp.
AAATCCGTAAAAACCTTGCATTTATGCTATTTTTAGAGTATAATTAAATGGAGTGATATTTTACTTATAATATGTAATAGGGAAATAAAATAATATGCAAAGCATTAATGCATTAATGAGAGGAATGTACTGATTTGATGGATTCATTTGATGACGCATGGGAGGTCATTTGCTCCTATTGTCAAACCAAAATAACCGATGTTGCATATAATACTTGGTTTAGCAGAATAAAGCCCTTAAAGCTTGATTTTGAAAAAAATACAGCATATCTTGTCGTACCGAACGACTTTCACAGACAAACACTTACACGCTGCTATGTTCCGCTTCTTAACGAAGCATTTGAAGCAGTTTTCGGAAACAAATTTATAATTTCTTTTAAAATTCCGGAAGAAATAGATGAGGTTGAAAAAATCCCTGCCGACAATAAGGTAGAAAATAAAGATACAGGCTATGAGTACACATTTGACAACTTCATTGTAGGCTCGTCAAATAAATTTGCTCACGCCGCGTGCCTTGCGGTTGCCACGAACCCCGCGCACGCTTACAATCCGCTATTTCTTTACGGCAATTCGGGACTGGGAAAAACCCACCTCCTCTACGCCATCGGCAACGAGATTAAAAAGAACGACCCTTCAAAGGTAATTTGCTACATAAACGGCGACGATTTTACAAACGAACTTATTGAGTCGCTCCGCCTTGCAAAAATGAGCGAATTCAGAAACAAGTACAGACAGGCAGATATTCTGCTTGTCGATGATGTTCAGTTTATCGGAGGAAAAGAAAGTACGCAGGAGGAGTTTTTCCACACATTCAACGCCCTCTACAACGCACACAAGCAAATTGTTCTCACCTCCGACCGTCCCCCGAAAGAAATCAAAACTCTTGACGACCGTCTGCGTTCACGCTTTGAGCAGGATATTATTGCCGACATACAGCCGCCTGATATTGAAACAAGAATTGCAATTATCAAGCGAAAGGCTGAACTTGTCAATATTGATATTCCAAATGATGTGTGCGAATTTATTGCTTCAAAAATTAAGGCAAATATACGGCAGCTTGAGGGCACGGTCAAAAAGCTCAACGCAAAGAGTCATCTTAACAACGAGAAAATAACAATTTCATCCGCACAGGAGGTTATTGCAGACATTCTCAACAACGATGTACCGCCCGAGGTAACGGTCGAAAGAATTATTGATGAGGTTGCAAGAACCTACGGAGTTTCTTCCGATGAAATCCGTTCTCAAAAGAACAGAAGTGCCAATATAAGCAACGCAAGACACATAGCAATTTATCTTACAAGAGAGCTTACAACTCTTTCTATGGTTGCGATAGGCGAGGAATTCGGCAACAGACATTATTCAACAATTATTTATACCCTCAAAAAGGTTGAGGAAATGATGAAAAAGGACCGCAGAATAAAAGAGCTTGTCGACGACATGATGAAAAATATAAGAGACAGACAGTAATTTCAGCCTTTAAAAATTTTTAAAACCCTTCTGACTTTTTAACATTTTCATAAACATTGAATTAACAATATTTAACGCGATGTTAAATGTTAAAAAAATGTTAAATTTTGTTTATAACATTCAAACATTTATCAAAAAAAGTATGTTGAAGTTTTTTCTGAGCGTACAAGCCGTTTTCGGTACTTTTTCTATGTTTTAACATTACCTACTACGAATACTAAATAAATAATATTATTAGATTGGAGAAGATACTGCCGTGAAAATTTCGTGTTTAAGAACTGACCTTGCAAATGCGGTGTCAAATGTTTCAAGAGCCGTTTCATCAAAAGCTACAATACCTGCTCTTGAGGGTGTACTCATAAAAGCATACGGTGACAAACTTAATATTTCGGGTTATAACCTTGAGATCGGAATAACAACCGATATTGAAGCAACAATTCAGTCAGAGGGTGAAATTGTTGTCAGTGCAAGACTGTTTCTTGATATTGTAAGAAAGCTCCCCGAAGAAATAGTTATGATTGAAACAGACGATAAAATGGTTACATACATCACCTGCGGTCATGTTGATTATCAGATTGTGGGAATGTCCTCTGTTGAATACCCCGATCTGCCGTCATTTGAGCAGACAGACTCTCTTACCGTAAATTCAAAGATTCTGCACGATATGATTCGTCAGACAGTTTACGCGGTAAGTGAAAATATGGCAAAGCCGATTTATACGGGCTCAATGTTTGAGATAGAGAACAATGTATTTAAAATAGTAGCGGTTGACGGTTACAGAATGGCAATAAGAAGCGAAAATGTTGAAACCGACAGCAAAAACTGCTTTGTTGTTCCGGGGAAAACCCAGCTTGAAGTTCTCAAACTTTTAACAGACGATGATGAAAATGTTGAAATTATCGTAGGTCAGCGTCACATCACATTTAAGATTAAAAACTACAGGGTAATATCCCGCCTTATCGAGGGTACTTTCCTTGATTACGATACGGCAATTCCAAAGGACAAAAGAACAGAACTTGTGATAAATACAAGAAGCTTTATCGAAGCTGTTGAAAGAATGTCGCTTTTAAATAACGAGAGAGTACAGAGTCCCGTCAGATGTCTTTTCTCAAACGACGAGATAAAACTTTCGTGTGCGTCGGCAATAGGAAGAGCAAACGATGTTATTTCGGTTCCGATAATCGGTGAAGATGTTGAGATCGGATTTAACAACCGCTACATGCTTGACGCTCTCAAAAATACCGATACAGATGAGATAAAAATGATTTTAAACGGACCTATTGCTCCGATAATTATAAAACCTGTAAAGGGTGATAACTTTTTGAGTATTGTTGTACCGATGAGGCTTGCTAATGAAAATTGAGAAAGTAAAAATTGACAGCGAGTTTATTAAGCTTCAGGATCTTTTAAAGCATTTCGGTGCCGTAAGCACAGGCGGAGAGGCAAAGGTTGTCATCCAAAACGGCGAGGTAGAGGTAAACGGCGAAATCTGCACGATGAGAGGCAAAAAGATGAGAAAAGGTGATTTTGCCGTTTTTAACGGAATTAAGTTTGAAATTGAATAGTAATTTTAATTTTGTTGAGTAAGCCTTAACAGTGAAATATGAAAGTATTAGCAGTAAAATTTGAAAATTACAGAAACCTAAAAAATTCTCAAATTACGCCCTGCGGCGGAGTAAATGTGATTTACGGCGACAATGCACAGGGCAAAACAAATCTTCTTGAAGCTGTTTGGATGTTTTGCGGAGGTCATTCGTTCAGAAACACAAAGGACGGCGACGCTGTAAATTGGGATAAAAAGTTTGCTGTGCTTGAAATGAGATTTTTTGGTCAGGAGCGTGAGCAAACGGCAAAAATTGTTTTTTCGGGCAACAAAAAGCAGGTTGAAATTAACGGCGTACAAAAAAAATCCGCCGCCGCACTTATAGAAAAATTTTGTGCCGTTGTGTTTTCACCCGAACATTTAAGCCTCATCAAGAGAGGACCCTCACAGCGAAGAAAGTTTATTGACAGCGCAATTTGCAGAGAAAAACTCAAAAATGCGGTCGTTCTTTCAAAATTTAACAGAATATTAGTTCAGAGAAATTCGCTTTTAAAAGATATTTCAAGGCGTCCTTCGCTTGAAGATACTCTTTCGGTTTGGGATGAGCCTCTCGCTCTAAACGGGGCAATTCTCATTAAAAAGCGTATGGAATACACAGAGATGCTCTCACAAAGGGCAAAAAGCTATCACAGCGGAATTTCAAGCGAAAAGGAAGATTTAGAGATAAGATATATTTCTTCGATTGATGTAAATCAGTCTGACAGCATAAATGAAATTGCCGGAAAATTCAGAGAAAAACTCAAAAAAAACAGAAAAGAAGATATCCGCACGGGAGTTACAAACAGCGGACCTCACAGAGACGACATTGAAATTTTAATCAACGGAAAAAACGCCAGAGAATTCGGATCTCAGGGTCAGCAAAGAAGCGCGGTTTTATCGCTCAAGCTTGCCGAAGCTTCGGTGCTTAAGGAAAGAATGGGTGAAGAACCTGTTGTTTTGCTCGATGATGTTCTTTCTGAGCTTGATGTAAGACGGCAGGATTATTTGTTAAATGAGCTCAAGGGCTGTCAGGTTTTTATAACCTGCTGTGAAAAATCAAATAAGGAACAGTTAAAAGAGGGCAAAATATTTTTTGTACAAAACGGGGAGGTAAGCTGATGTATCTGCATTTGGGACAGGATACCGTAATCACTGCGGAAAGTATTGTTGCAATGTTTGATATAGACGCCTGCACTGTTTCCAAAAAAACGAGGGATTTTCTCTCAAACGCCGAAAAAAGCGGCTGTGTGGTCAATGTTTCCTATGAGCTTCCGAGATCATTTGTTGTGTGCAGAAAAAACAACAAAACCGTCGTGTATATCACACAGCTTTCAACAAAAACACTGCATATGAGAATGGGCAGACAGACCGATTTTCAAAAGCAGTAATACGGTAGTTAAAATGCTTAACCGCTGAACAAATCAAGCATAAATGATTGAAAAATATTTAATTAATAAGTTTTACAAAAATAATTACACCTTAAAAGTTTCGATAAATTAAAAGGAGAAGACTATGAAAAACAATAAATGTCCGTACTGTTCAAAACGCTTTTCCTACATATCCGCATACGCAAGCAGAAGAAAATCGCAGTATGTTTGCGAGAGGTGCGGAAAGGAAAGCCGAATTGCCGTTAACAGCAAGGTTATTCTCGTGTTCGCGGTTTGTGCCTTGGTGTCGGTGGCAATCATGGTCGGCTGGATTACGGCAGGTCTTGCAAACAATCCGCTCGGAATTTTGCTCGTTGCCGTTCCTCTTATTGTTTTTGCCGCAATTTCTCCTAATTTTGTAAAATTTGTTCCCCTTAAAAAATACAAAAAATCAATGGAGGCAAAAAGAGCCGGCATTGAATATTCAGACAATCTTATAACTTCGGAGCTTGAAGAAACAGAGCCTAATTTGTCGGGATTTTCGAGCGATTCGGGTACAGGCTTTCAAATTAACGCCGATGTATTTAACAAAATCAAAGCGGAGCGTGTTGCCGCAAGAGAAAGACTTATGGACGGAGAACTTATTTCGGATTCTTCCGAGATTAAAAAACCCGACGAAGAAAAATCAGGTGAAAATCTGATAAAAAACGAGTCGTATCAAAACTACTCGTCAGACGCTCCTCTTAAAAAGATACATTCGGAATCAAACCATTATCCGAACAGATCAAGACACTATATTTCAGATCAGAACAGTAAAGAGCCGAAAAAACCCGATACAAACAGGTATTCGGCAAACAGAAAATTTTAAAAGATATGCTAAAATTACCCACCTGTCCCCACTGTAATACAATTTACAGATACGGAGATGTAAGAAAAGAAATGAACAAAAAACAATGCGTCTGCTACAACTGCGGCAAAAAATTTAAACCCTCTAAAAAGAAAGTCTGGATTTTGTTTTTAATAATTGCGTTAATTGCCGCAATCTTTGATGTTTTTTCGCTGTATATGATAGAGGGTTTAAGCTTTATAGGACTGCTGGCAATAAATGTTATCGCAGTAACCGCAGGTTACCTGTTGATGCCGTATGCCGTTCGCTTTACGCCGAAAATAAAGTAAATCTTTAGTTTATAACGATTAAAACAATTAATAAATAACACCGAGTTATACTCTCGACCTTGTGCGGACTTGCTTCGCAGATTTTGTGCCGAGGTGTTTTTAGGGAGGAAAATATTTTGGATAACAAAGAAGTAAATGAAGTAAACGAAATTATCGAAAAAATCGAACAAAACGGAGAAGAATTAAACGGAGAAGAAATGAACGCCGAAATGTCAAAGGTTGAGCAGGAGTACGGTGCTGATGAAATTCAGGTGCTTGAGGGACTTGAGGCGGTAAGAAAACGCCCAGGAATGTACATCGGTTCAACCGGACCGAGAGGACTTCACCATCTTGTTTATGAAATTGTTGACAACTCAATCGACGAGGCACTTGCAGGCTACTGCACAAAAATTGATGTTGTAATCGAAAAGGATAATATAATCAGGGTAACCGATAACGGTCGAGGTATTCCCGTCGGAATAAACAGCAAAACTGGGCTTCCCGCTGTTACGGTCGTATTTACCGTGCTTCACGCAGGCGGAAAATTCGGCGGAGGCGGATACAAGGTATCAGGCGGACTTCACGGCGTAGGTGCGTCGGTTGTTAACGCTCTTTCCGAGTGGCTTGAGGTTAAAGTGTGCGACGGAGAAAACATCTATTTTCAGCGTTACGAAAGAGGAAAAATAATCACTCCTCTTGAAATAATAGGTCAATCAAATGTCAAGGGTACCGAGGTAAGATTTAAAGCCGACCCCGAAATGTTCAAGGAAACTACGGTTTATGACTATTCGGTTCTTGAAAGGCGTTTGCGTGAGCAGGCATTTTTAAACGCAGGAGTGCATATCGAGCTTAGAGATGAGCGTGACGAAAACAACATAATAAAAAATAATTATGTCTATGAGGGCGGTATAAAGAGCTTTGTTGAATTTATCCACAAAAAACGCTCTCTTGAGGTAATCCACCCCGATGTTATTTATTTTGCCTCAAAAAACAGCGATGATACAATAGCCGTTGAAATTGCTATGCAGTACAACGAAAGCTACAACGAAAACATACTTACCTTTGCAAATAACATTCACACCACTGACGGAGGTACTCACGAAGAGGGATTCAAGCGTGCGCTCACCTATGTCATGAACGACTATGCACGCAAGTTCGGAAAGCTCAAGGAAAACGACAAGAATTTAAGCGGTGAGGATGTAAGAGAGGGACTTACCGCAATTATCAGCGTAAAACTCAAGGAGGCTCAGTTTGAGGGTCAGACCAAGGCAAAGCTCGGCAACACCGAGGTAAGAACAATGGTTGATAAACTGATGAGAGATAAGCTGATGGTTTATCTTGAGGAAAATCCCGCCGTTGCAAAGGCAATTTTTGAAAAATCACTTGCTTCCGCAAGAGCAAGAGAAGCCGCAAGAAAGGCAAGAGAGAGCGTAAGAAGAAAATCGGCTCTTGAATCTGCTCAGCTTCCCGGAAAGCTTGCGGACTGTCAGTCGAGAGACAGCAGTGAAACCGAAATATTTATCGTAGAGGGAGATTCTGCGGGCGGTTCTGCAAAGGGAGGCCGTGACAGAAGAATTCAGGCTATTTTACCTCTTTGGGGTAAAATGCTCAATGTTGAAAAGGCGAGAATAGACAAGGTTTACGGCAACGATAAGCTAATGCCCGTTATAACGGCTCTCGGTACAGGTATCGGCGATGATTTTGATATTACTAAGCTAAGATACGACAAGGTAATCATTATGGCTGATGCCGATGTCGACGGATCTCACATCAGAACACTTTTGCTTACGTTCTTTTTCAGATATATGCGTCCGCTTGTTGAGCAGGGTCATGTTTATATTGCTCAGCCTCCGCTTTACAGAATTACAAAGAACAAAAAGCACAAATACGCTTATTCGGATATGGAGCGTGACCAGATTCTTTCGCAGATTGAGGGTAAATCCGAGATTCAGCGATACAAGGGTCTCGGCGAGATGGACAAAGACCAGCTTTGGGAAACTACGATGAATCCCGAAACAAGAATTATGCTGAGAGTAGATTTAAGCGACGCCGAGGCGGCTGACGAAACCTTTACTATCCTTATGGGAGACAAGGTTGAGCCGAGAAGAGAATTTATAGAGCAAAACGCAA
>CALYBM010000106.1 GCA_944412525.1 uncultured Ruminococcus sp.
GCGGATTTCAGGTGTTTTCGCTTGCAAAGCTACGCAACATAAAGGAAGAGGGCGTTTATTTTAACTCTCATATAGACGGCAGAAAAATATTTATGGGACCCGAGGAGAGTATGAGAATACAGTCAAATCTCGGTTCAACTATTGCCATGGCGTTTGATGAATGTGTTGAAAACCCGTCTCCCTACGATTATACGAAAAACAGCGTACAAAGAACAACAAGATGGCTTAAAAGATGCATTGCGGAGATGAACAGACTCAACAGTCTTGACTGTACAATAAACAAACAGCAAATGCTTTTTGCGATAAATCAAGGAGGAACCTTTAAGAATTTAAGGGTTGAGCATATGAAAGAAATCGCCGAACTTAATCTTGACGGCTATGCAATAGGCGGACTTGCTGTGGGCGAGCCCCCAGAAGTGATGTATGATATAATCGAAACGGTCGAACCGTTTGCGCCAAAAGAAAAAATCAGATACCTTATGGGAGTAGGCACGCCCGTGAACATTTTGGAGAGCGTTGCAAGAGGAGTTGACCTGTTTGACTGCGTAATGCCGAGCAGAAACGCAAGACACGGTCAGGTGTTTACCTGGGAGGGTGTTCGCAACCTTAACAACGCAAAGTACGAGCTTGACGAAAATCCTATTGACACCGAATGCGACTGCCCTGTGTGCAGGAATTTTTCAAGAGCGTATATAAGGCATTTGCTCAAAAGCGGAGAAATGCTCGGTATGCGGCTTGCAGTGCTTCATAATCTTTATTTTTACAATAATCTTACCGAAGTTATCAGGCAAAATCTTGATAACGGAACTTTCACCGAATTTTACGAAAAGTACAGAAATATTTTAGGAGAAAGAATTTAATTTTAAAAAATCTTTAAAAAAACTTGAAACACCGTCACAAAACTGATATAATCAATACATTGTATGAAAGGAATGAATATTATGACAAACTTTTTACCAATTCTTGCCGAACAATCATCGAACGGATCATTTATGAATATCGGTATAATAGTTTTTTATGTTGCGGTTTTTGCCGCTCTTTACTTTTTCCTGATAAGACCGAATTCAAAGAAGAAAAAAGAAGAAGCTCAGATGAGAAATTCGCTTGAGATAGGCGATGAAATAACGACTATAGGCGGTATTATGGGTAGAGTCGTTGCTATCAAGGATGATGAAGACGCTATTATCATTGAAACAGGCTCTGACAGAGTTAAGTTAAAATTTAAAAAATGGTGTATTTCAACGGTTGATACCGCAAAGGATGTTCCTGCCCAAAAGGCAACGGAAAAGAAGAGCTTTTTCGGCAAAAAGAAATCCGACGATGTAGAGCCGAAAACAGAAACAAAGGAATAATTAAGAATAAATATTGAATTAAATTGTTTTTCCCCGAATATAATTTAACAGATTATATTCGGGGGTGTTTTTTTTGTCAGACAAAAGGCTGTTAGTTAAAGCAGTTGTCTTCGGCAGCGTCTGCGGACTTCTTGTTACGGTGATACTGCTTTGCGTTTTTTCTGCAATTATAATGACAAGCGGGCTTCTGCCCTCTGAAATTACCAATTACATCACTGTCGGGATTATTTCGCTCGGTGCGTTTGCAGGCGGAGTTATAACAAGCAGGATTACAAAATCAGCAGGACTTATTGTGGGATTGATTACAGGTTTTTTCATGTTTATGCTGATAACTGTTATCGGTATGATAAAAAGCGACGATTCTGTCACCGTGCTAACTCTTATAAGGCTTATTTCGCTGATAATCGCAGGCGGAATAGGCGGCATTTTGGGATTAAGAAAAAAAGAAAGAATACATATAAAATGATTTTTTGAATACGGATTTACTTCAAAAAGGCTCGGCAATTTCCGAGCTTTTTTTCTGCCCGTAATTTATCATAATTTTGCGGGATTTTATTAAATTGTGCTGTATGGTATGTTTTTCTTGAATAATATTGTCGTATATGTTAAAATAGGCTGAATGGAAGTGATAAATTATGATACAAAATGCGGTACCTGCCTTTAACGATCAGGAAAACATTAAGAGATATCAAAAACGCTTGCTTAACAAAACATCAAGCGGCCTCGGATTTTTAGTTTTTGCCTATTATGCAATGATAGCTTTATCAAGTGCAGTATTGGCGTTATTTATGGAAATTATGCAAACGGGCACTCTCGACATGGTGCCTTTACTGTATATTAATACTTTTGTTGCGGTTTTATCGGGATTTTTACCTGCTCTTTTTTACTTTTTGCTTTCAAAAAAAAGAATTTCCGATACTGTAGATACTAAATACACCTCAATACCGAAAATATTGGCAATCACATTTTTAGGGCTTGCCGTAGCTATGATAGCTAATATAGCATCCAATATTATAATTTCAAATTTTGAATATTGGGGTATTATAAACAATGTAGATTCTGCGCAGGAAGTTTATACACTTGAACAGGCGGTATTGATGGTTGTTTCCAGTGCTGTCGTACCTGCTTTTATAGAGGAATTTGTTTTCAGAGGAATACTTGTCGGTGTGCTCAGAAAATACGGTGACGCGTTTGCAATAATCGCATCGGCTGTTATGTTCGGATTAATGCACAGAAACATTACACAAATTCCGTTTGCGTTCATACTTGGCTTGCTTCTGGCATTTGTCTACTGCAAAACAAACTCTCTTATACCCTGTATTTCCATACACCTTTTCAACAACTTTTATGCAGTTATAACTCAGATATTTTACTCCTCAAATATATTGACCGAAAGAATGTATACAACCGTTTTTGCACTCATATCCTTTGCATTCTTTTTGATTGGATTTATTTCTTTTCTGTTTCTTATAAAAAAAGACAAAAACTTTTTTAAAGTTTCTGATTCTTACGCTGAGCCTAATAACGGCGGAATTTATGTGTCGCTCACTTTAAAAGAAAAAATGAAAGAATTTTTTATAAATGTGGGCATATTGTTAGCAGTAATTATTTTGATATTTGAAACTATATACAATACGGGATTTACATGGATAAATTAAACGAATTTATGCTTGAGGCGTACGAAGCGGCACTTGAGGCATATAAAGACGGAGAAGTGCCTGTCGGAGCTGTAATAGTCAGAAATAATGAAATTATATCAGTCGGCAGAAACAGGCGTGAAAAAGAAAAAAACGCCCTGCTTCACGCAGAGATTGACGCAATAGACAAAGCGTGCAAGGCTTTGGGCGGCTGGAGGCTGTGGAACTGCGAGCTGTATGTAACGCTTGAGCCATGTCCGATGTGCGCGGGAGCAATAATCAACGCCCACATACCTAAAGTGTATTTCGGCGCATACGACTTTAAAAACGGCTCATGCGGCACAATAACCAATCTGTTTGAAATGCCGTTCGGCTTTAAGCCCGAATGCACGGGCGGCATTATGGTGGATGAATGTACCGCACTTATTAAAGACTTTTTTAAAAAATTAAGAAAATAGTATATAACAAAACGCTTGGCTGTTCGCCAAGCGTTTTGTTATTATGAGGAATAGTATTTATTTAACGATTTCCTTTTGAACAAGCGTTGCGTCAATTACAGATACGAGTCCGTCATCGTTAAAATCCGCAATTTTTATCTGTTCATCGGTAAGATATATTATTTGGGCAGCTGCCTTTTGAATTTCTGTGGCATCTTTTATATTGAGAATACCGTCAAAATTTACATCTCCTTTTAAAGAAGTGTCCGCAAATTTTGAAAAGACTTTCAGCGATTCAAGGGGATTTCCGTTTTTGTCAAACAAAGCCTGATTGTCCCACGAAGAACCGCCGTGCCATTTGGCGCCGTCCTCGCTGTACTCTCCCGAAAAGCTTGACGCCCAGCCTGAGCCGTATTTTTCCCACAGTTCATAGTTTTCCTGATATGAATTTGAGCCGACGGCTATCCACGCAGGTTCCCAATAAAACACGCCTATTCCCTTGTTTCCTGTCGATTTTACGGCGTTAAATACATCCTCCAAGGCTTTTGCCTGTCCGTAGGCATTTACAGGATATTTTAAATCACTTTCATTGCCGATTACGGTATTAGACGAAAAATCGCTGTCCTCAGAGGTAAAAGGATATGCGGTTTCTGCACACATAACATATTTATCGTATTTATCAGCAATCTTTTTAAGTTCAGCCGTTAAATTATCAGTTGAGCCGTGCCAGTAGGAGTAATATGAAGTTGAAAAAACATCGTAATCAACATTGTTTTCTTTGAGTGTATCGGCAAACCAATCAAAATGATTTTTCTGAGGATCCGTATAATGAACCGCTCTTAATATTTTGCTGTCAACGGCATTAACAGCGTCAAATCCGCTTTTAAGGAGCAAACAGACATTGGAATAATCCGTTTCGCCGCACATGCCGTTGTTTATCTCGTTGCCGACCTGAACCATTCCGACATTTACACCGTTATTTTTGAGCGTATTAATGCTTGAATAGATGTAATCGTAAACTGCATCCTGCTTTTGAGCCAAAGAAAAGTTTTCCCACGCTTTGGGGGCTTGCTGTTTTGACGGGTCAGCCCAAAAATCAGACAAATGAAAATCAGCGAGTATTTTCATTCCGTGCTTTGAAGCAAGCTTTCCGATTTTGCAGGCATTATCTATGTCGCAGTTTCCTCCGCCGTAACCGTTGCCGTTTTCATCATACGGATCGTTCCAAATTCTTAGGCGAATATAATTTATTGAACAGCTTTTAAGAAAATCAAAAAAGCCGTCGTCATCAAGAATATTTCCCTCGTAGTCGCGAAAACTTACACCGCTGTTTTTAAGAGAAATATACGAGGAAATATCAACTCCCCGTATAAATTCGGGACTTGAATTTGTATTTTCCGCCGCATTAAACGAAGCCGAAAACACAAAACAGAATAAGAGTAAAAACGAAAGAGCAACGCTTGTAAATTTAATTTTCATACTCTCACCTATTTTTAATACGATTTATTATGACTGTTCTTTATCCTTTAAAATTTTGTTTGCGGCAAGCATTACGCCGAGTTTTCCGCCGTGGAAGTTGAGTCCGCCCTGCATCCAAACAGCGTATGGCTCTCTGAGCGGAGCGTCAGCCGACAGCTCGATTGATGAGCCGAGTGTAAACGCACCTGCCGCCATAATCACCTTGCTTTCATATCCGGGCATATCAGACGGATACGGTTTGACAAAGCTGTCAACTGCCGAACCGCTTTGAATACCCTGACAAAAGCTGATTAGTCCCTCTTCGTTTCCGAGTTTAATGAGCTGGATTATATCTCCCCTGCTCTCATTATATTTGGGCGTTGTATCATAGCCGAGAATTTCAAAAAGAGCAGACGCAAAAACCGCCGTCTTGAGTGCCTCGCCTGTCACATGGGGAGCATGATACGCCCCCATAAACAGCTCTCTGCTTGCATTGAGGGTTGCACCTATCTCCTTTCCCGTTCCGGGAGTTGTCAGCCTGTAGGCACACATTTCAACAAGCTCTTTTTTGCCTGCGATATAACCGCCTGTAGGCGCAATTCCGCCTCCGGGATTTTTTATGAGTGAGCCTGCCATAATGTCAACTCCGACTGATAAAGGCTCAACCTTCTCAACAAACTCGCCGTAGCAGTTATCAAGCATAATAATAGAATTCGGAGAAAACCTTTTGCTTATATCGCAAATCTTTTTGATTTCTCTGTAGGTAAGCGAAGGTCTGAGGCTGTATCCTCTTGAACGCTGTATGTAAACCATTTTCGGCTTTTCTTCACTTATTGATTTTTCTATAGCCTCATAATCAACAGTGCCGTCCGATTTAAGCTCGGTCATCTTAAACTCAATATTAAAATCTTTAAGAGAACCCGGATAATCACCCTCAATACCGATTGCGCTGCGGATTGTATCATACGGCATTCCCGTTACCGAAAGCATTGTATCTCCAGGTCTTAACATTCCGAAGAGTGCGACGGTAAGTGCGTGCGTACCGCTTACAAAATTATGCCTTACAAGGGCGTCTTCCGCGTCAAAAACATATGCATAAACACGGTCAAGTGCATCTCTTCCCGCGTCATCATAACCGTAGCCTGTCGAGCCGCTGAAATAACTTTCTCTTACCGAAGCTTGTTGAAACGCCTTAATCATTTTTTGCTGATTGTATTCCTGAATATCATCAATTTCAGCAAGCTTCTCTCTGCACAATTCCATCGCCTTTTTAGACGCATCCAAAATTTTTTTATCTATATCAAAAAAACTCAAAATATCACCTTTCAAAGAAGTATTCGCACCATTCGTCCGACTGTTTGAATCCGAGATTATCATAAAAAGAAACATTTGCGTTTTCTGCTCTGTGCAAAAAAACCGCCTTGTCTACCGTAATAAGTCTGTTAGATATGTACTTTACAATGCTTGAGCCATATCCCCGTTTTCTGTAATCGGGGTTG
>CALYBM010000107.1 GCA_944412525.1 uncultured Ruminococcus sp.
ACAGCCTTTGTAAACACAATGGGCATAGTTGCGATCAACACTAAAATATATGCAAATATGCTTTCGATGTTTACATATATGATAGCATTGGCGGCGGCAAACGCCACTCAGATAATTGTCGGTCACAGCGTGGGAGCATCGAATTATGATTTCGCGTACAAGCGAGCTATGAAGACGATGCGTTTCAGCCTTGTTATATCAATTTCTGTGGCTGTCATCAACTGGCTTGCGGCTCCGTTTACTTTTTCGCTGTTTTCATCCGATGAAAATGTTGTTGCTCTCGGCTCCGCCGTTATGCTTGTTGCGGTATTCCTCGAATTCGGAAGAACCACAAACATCGTAATCATAAACAGTATGAAAGCCGCAGGAGATGTAAAATTCCCGACAATGCTCGCGATATTTTCAATGTGGGGACTGAGCGTTCTCATAGCCTACATACTTGGTATTGTCCTCGGCATGGGACTTGTAGGCGTTTGGATAGGAATGGCTGCCGATGAAATTTTCAGGGGAATAGTGGTATTCATAAGATGGAGGAAAGGAACCTGGAGAGGAAAGCGAGTCGTCGCAAGATAGCTTTTTAATGATGTTTTACGACTTTATTTTTGACTGCTTTAGTATAATATTTTAAAAAGATTGTAAAGTAATTTACAATCTTTTTTTATATAATATGCAATAATTGTAGTGCAAAGAAATATTTAACGATACAAATTATATTATAAGGAGTGATATTTATGGGTATGACCATGTCGCAAAAAATCCTCGCAGCTCACGCGGGTCTTAACGAGGTTAAGGCAGGTCAGCTTATTGAAGCAAAGCTGGATATGGTTCTCGGCAACGATGTAACATCTCCTGTTGCAATCAATGTTTTTGAAGAAAACGGTGCAAACTCGGTTTTTGACAACACAAAAATCGCAATGATTATGGACCACTTTACACCGAACAAGGACATTAAGGCTGCCACTCAGGTTAAACAGGTTAGACAGTTTGCTGATAAATACGATATCAAAAATTATATGGATGTAGGTCAAATGGGCATAGAGCATGCCCTCCTCCCCGAAAAAGGACTTGTAGGTCCCGGCTGTCTTTGTATCGGAGCAGACTCCCACACCTGCACCTACGGTGCACTCGGAGCTTTTTCAACGGGCGTCGGCTCAACCGATATGGCGGCAGGAATGATAAGCGGCAAGGCTTGGTTTAAGGTTCCCTCTGCAATTAAGTTTAATTTAATCGGCAAGCCGCAGGGCTATGTAAGCGGCAAGGATGTGATTTTGCATATCATCGGCAAAATCGGCGTTGACGGTGCACTCTACAAGTCAATGGAGTTTACGGGAGAGGGAATCAAGTACCTCAATATTGACGACCGCCTCTGCATTGCCAATATGGCTATCGAGGCAGGAGCAAAAAACGGCATCTTCCCCGTTGACGATGTTACCCGTGAATACTGCAACGGCAGATATCAGGGCACACCCGTTGAATACACGGCAGACGAGGACGCTGTATATGACGAAGAGTACACAATAGACTTAAGTACGCTCAGACCTACTGTCGCTTTCCCGCATCTTCCCGAAAACACAAGAACGGTTGATGAAATCGGCGAAAAGGAAGTAAAAATCGACCAGTGCGTTATCGGCTCATGTACAAACGGCAGAATTTCCGATTTGCGTGCCGCTGCCGATATTTTTAAGGGAAGAAAAATCGCAAAAAATGTAAGATGCATAATTATCCCAGGCACACAAAAAATCTGGCTTCAGGCTATGCACGAGGGACTTTTTGACATATTTGTAGAAGCAGGTGCAGTTGTTTCAACTCCTACCTGCGGACCGTGTCTCGGCGGTCACATGGGCATTCTTGCGGCAGGCGAGCGTGCAATTTCAACTACCAACCGTAATTTCGTCGGCAGAATGGGTCATGTTGACAGCGAAGTATATCTTGCAAGCCCTGCCGTTGCGGCTGCAAGTGCAGTAACAGGCTATATAACAGACCCTGAAAAGTTAGGTTAAGAAAGGTAAGGTGCTAAATATGAACGCTAAAGGTACTGTCCATAAATTCGGCGACAATGTTGATACCGATGTAATTATCCCTGCTCGATATCTTAACACTGCCTCACACAAAGAGCTTGCCGCTCACTGCATGGAGGACATCGACAAAGATTTTGTTAATAAGGTAAAAGAGGGCGACATCATGGTAGCCGAAAAGAATTTCGGCTGCGGCTCATCCCGTGAGCACGCACCTATCGCAATCAAGGCGAGCGGAATATCCTGCGTAATCGCGTCAACCTTTGCACGAATTTTTTACCGCAACGCAATCAACATCGGACTTCCGATTCTCGAGTGCGAAGAAGCGGCAAAGGAAATCAAGTCGGGTGATGTCGTTTCCGTCGACTTTAACACGGGCGTAATCACCGACGAAACAACGGGCAAAACCTATCAGGCTGAGCCTTTCCCCGAGTTTATTCAGAACATCATTAAAAAGGGCGGACTTATAAAGTCGCTGAGCTGATTTATTCGGACACCAAAACAAAAGATAACGGCTGTTTCAACCGATTTTGTGTTGAAACAGCCGTTTTAATTTATTTAACTTTATTATCCTTTTCAGCCTTTTTCTTTTTAAGCTCTTCGAGCTGTTCGGGAAGTAACAAAAATTTCGGCAAGGGCAGGTTTGCCGCCGCAAAGCTTGCAAGTATCATCCAGGGAATTACCCTGACGGGGAAGCAAAGCAACAACAAAAGAGAAACAGCAACGGGCTTACGCAGATTGACTGCGAGCAAAGCAGCAGTAATCGTCGCAACCGTCATAGCCGCGCCTGTTTCAAACAGCATTGAAAATCCGTAGCCTATGGCAACACCGCTGAAAATCATAGGAAAAAAGTTTCCGCCTTTCCAGCCGGAATAAATACAGCAGTTTGTCACAAGCAGCTTTGCCGTACCAAGCAATATAAGCACCCCCGGAGCAAACTGCGTGTAGCTTTGTGCAAGCTGTGACATCTGCTCCTCGCCCGAAAACATCGTCATGGGCAGAAGCGTTCCCATTATTCCGAGAATCAAGCCGCCCAAAATCACAGAAACAAAGGATAAAAATCTTGTCTTTTTAAGCTTTCCGAACAACAGTGCCGCAATCTTGCGAAAAAGGACATAGAGCATTCCGAAGAAAATGCCGATTAAGATGAACGGAATACCCATAAGTCTGTCGTAGTTTGTTATTTTATCCGCGGTAAGGATAGTAAATGCCATTGCACTTCCGAAGAACTGACCGAGCAGAAAATACGCACACAAACCGCCTAAGGCAGCAATGACTTTTGAGAAAACATCAAACTTTTTGGGCATAATAAAATCTTCCCCGCCATCGGAATCAGGCTCGATTTCCGCCGCCAATCCGAACAGAGGCGATCCGAAAATAACGCCTAAAGCGGCATTTATTCCGAGCGTTGAAAAATTTTTAAGGCTTTTGCCCACAAGCTTCAGCCTGTCGCCCACCCAGTAGCACAGTCCTACGGCAACTCCCGTCAAACCTGCCTCGGGGCCTAAGCTTCCGCCGAAAACCAAAGGTACAAAGGCACAAAGCATCATGGCAAATATCTTGTCGTACGAATATTTTCCGTCACGCTTTACCCTTCCCATAACCTCCTCCATTGTTTCGGGGTAGTTACCGAACGCAAGCCTTAAAACACCTATAATAACCGCACCGATTAAACAGACAATTATCGTGTAACAGGGCACATCAAGTCTTTCGGGGACAAAAT
>CALYBM010000108.1 GCA_944412525.1 uncultured Ruminococcus sp.
CCGATTGATTGTTATATATTTATCGGTTTAAACTTGTTTAAATATAATTTTAGTGAAAAGGGTGATAAAAATATGAGCAAACCCGTAATAGCAATAGTCGGCAGACCGAATGTCGGCAAATCAACGCTTTTTAATAAGCTTATAGGAAAAAGACTGTCAATAGTTGACGATACCCCCGGCGTTACCCGCGACCGAATTTACGGCGAGGTCGAGTGGTGTTCGCGTACGGCGTTTATTGTTGACACAGGCGGCATAGAGCCAAAGTCCGATGATGTAATACTTTCACAAATGCGCCGTCAGGCACAGCTTGCGATAGATACGGCAAATGTAATAATTTTTGTCACCGACTGCAAGTCGGGTATGGTTTCGACCGATATGGATGTTGCCCAAATGCTCCAAAAGTCAAACAAGCCCGTAGTTTTGTGCGTAAACAAATGCGACTCTCTCGGAGAGCCTGCTCCCGAGTTTTATGAATTCTATAACCTCGGCCTCGGCGACCCCGTTCAGGTGTCCGCCGTTCACGGCCACGGTACGGGAGATTTGCTTGACAGGGTTTTTGAGTGTCTTGATTTCGACAACGAAATGCAGGAGGACGAAACAATAATCAATGTAGCCGTAATCGGAAAGCCGAATGCGGGCAAATCGTCGCTCGTCAATAAAATCACCAACGAGGAGCGCTGTATTGTTTCCGATATTGCGGGCACAACGAGGGATTCTATCGACACCCTTGTCGAAAACGAGTACGGAAAATTTAATTTTACCGATACAGCGGGGCTGCGCCGTCAGAGCAAGATTTATGATAACATAGAAAAATACAGTATAATCAGAGCAAAAATGGCTATTGAACGCAGTGATGTCTGTGTTATTATGATTGACGCGACTCAGGGCATTACGGAGCAGGACACAAAGGTCGCGGGGCTTGCCCACGAGGCGGGCAGATCCTGCATAATCGCGGTAAACAAGTGGGACGCAATCGAGAAAAACGACAAGACCATGCAGGAATTCAGAAAAAAACTCGACGCTGATTTTGCGTTTATGTCGTATGCGCCGCAGGTGTTTATTTCCGCAAAAACGGGCTTGAGAATAGATAAGCTGTTTGAATATATCGTAAGCTGCAATGAGTCCGCAAACCGCAGAATCAAAACAGGTATGCTGAATGAACTGCTCGCTCAGGCAACAACAAGGGTACAGCCGCCGTCTGACAAGGGAAAAAGACTCAAGATCTTTTACATGACTCAGGCTTCCGTAAAACCGCCCACATTTGTATTTTTCTGCAATGACGCGTCGCTTTTCCATTTCTCGTATCAGCGTTACCTTGAAAACAGAATAAGAGAGGCTTTCGGTCTTGAGGGTACTCCTATCAGGATAATAATCAGAGAAAGAGGGGACAGGTAAATGGACTTTTATTTGGACTTTATCGCGCAAAACTGGTGGCGGTTTATTATCTCGGCAATTATCGCTTATCTGCTCGGCAGCATTAACACAGCCGTTTTGGTTACAAAAATCGTTACCAAGGGCAAAAAAGATATTCGTCAGATGGGAAGCGGCAATGCGGGCTTTACCAATGTGCTGAGAAGTGTCGGTAAAATACCTGCGATAATTACTATTGTAAGCGACGCTCTCAAGTGTGTTGTTGCGGTTCTTTTGGGCGGATTTATATTTTCGTTTATCACGGCAGATACGCAGATTCTCTCAAACGAATATGTAAACTGCGGAAAGTACATAGCGGGAATTTTCTGTATTCTCGGACACTCCTACCCCGTATATTTTAATTTTAAGGGAGGAAAAGGAGTTGTCACGGCAGCGGCTTTGATACTCGTAGAGGACTGGCGTGTGTTTCTTCTTATAATAGCTACATTTTTAATAATATTTCTGATTACAAAGATTATTTCAGCCGCAAGCATTATTTGCGCTGCACTTTATGCTCCTTATACCTTTGCGATGACATTTATTTTTGATTATTCCGGCAGCGGCGGATACAGCCTTTCTTATGTTTTGCTTTCCACGGCTGCGGCTCTTGTTATAGGAATTTTTGTAATTGTCAAGCACAAGGACAATATCCGCAGGCTTATACGCGGTGAAGAAAAGAAAATAACCGCAAAAAAATAATCTTGACCCATTTATTTGTAATTATATATTGACCTTGATTTAAGTACGGGTTAAAATATAATCAAAGATTTAAAAAATTTTGAAAGGACGGCTTTATATGGCTGACTGTATATTTTGTAAGATTGTGGACGGCTCCATTCCGTCAAAAAAAGCATATGAGGACGATAAAATACTTGCGTTTTATGACCTTGAGCCGCAGGCTCCCGTTCATGTTCTCGTAATTCCCAAACAGCACATTTCATGCGCAAACGATATTGACGATACAAATTGCGATGTAATTGCACATATTTTTACCAAAATTCCCGAAATCACAAAGTCTCTCGGACTTGATAACGGCTATCGCATAGTTAACAACTGCGGAGATGACGGATGCCAGAGCGTAAAGCATATGCACTTTCATATTCTCGGAGGAAAAAAGCTGAACGGACAAATGGCATAAGAGGTAAATATGAGTACATACAAAATAAATATAGCGGGGCTTGAGCGTGAGCTTGAGCTGTTTTCGGTAAATGACAAGCTTGATATCGCCGCTTTTATTATGTTCGGCGATGTCGAGATGACAGAAAGGGTCGCCTGTGAGCTTCTGAAAATCTGTCCCGAACACGATGTTGTCGTAACGGCAGAGGCAAAGGGTATCCCGCTTTGCTACGAAATGGCAAGACAGGGATGCAGAAATTACAGGGTAGCAAGAAAGGGCGTCAAGGTGTATATGAGAAATCCCGTTGAGGTTGAAGTCGATTCAATCACAACGGCAGAGCACCAAAAGCTTTATTTCGGTGAAGATGATACGGATTTCTTAAAGGGTAAAAGAGTGCTTATTGTTGATGATGTGATATCAACGGGCAACAGCCTAAACGCTCTTGAAACACTCGTAAAAAAATCGGGTGCCGAAATTGTCGGCAAAGCGGCTGTGCTTGCCGAGGGCGATGCAAAGAACCGCAGTGATATTTGTTATCTTCAGGAGCTGCCGCTCTTTTTTAAGTAAATTACCGAAAAGGAATGAATCTTATGAAACGACTGCTTGGAACGATAGGAATTACTTATCTTTCCGTACTTGCAGTCGTTTTTTATTTTTCGGAAAGTATTGTTCTCGTGTTGGTAACCGTATTGTCCTTGTTTGCAATTTCGGCAGGAATCATACTCAAGATTTTAAGACGCAAAATCAAAATAAAGTCCGAGGTTTCAAGCCTTATGATTGTACTTGCGGCTGTTTCTCTGACAGCGTGCGTGTCGATGTTTGTTTACACAAATGCGGTTTATTCTCCCGTAGTTGATAATTATTCGGATAAAGAAATAACAATCAGCGGATATGTTTGCGATAAAATTCAGGTTAAGGAATCGAGCAACCTTTATACCATTGCGGTAACGCAGGTAAACGGCAAAAAAGAGAATTTTAAAATTAATTTAACATCGGTGACTGATTTACAGATTGAAGAGTTTGACTTAATAAAAGCAAAACTAAATACAACTAAAGTTGACGAGGGCTATCTTATGAGCAGAAAGATTTTTCTGACCTCATATTATGATATCAGCGAAAACAGCATTGAACCTACGGGTGAGAAGCAACAGTCAATATACAGCATAGCCGTCAGCGTAAGAAAAGCGATGGAGCGTTCTCTTGATGTTATTTTGCCCGAGGGGACGGCGTCTCTTTGTAAGGCGGTTTTACTCGGAGATAAGCAGTCGCTGCAAAGTGATGTCAGAGATGATTTTTCAAAAACAGGCACAACTTTTCTCATTGTGGTTTCAGGTCTGCATCTTTCAATTATCACGGCTTTTGTGCTACTGCTTCTTAAAAAGGCGGTCAAAAACAGATTTGCCGTTTGTGTTATTTTATCAATAGTAGTGCTGTGCTTTGCGTCAGTTACGGGTTTTGCTCCGTCTGTTGTCAGATCGGGAGTTATGGCTGTAATGACATATTGTTCACAAGCTCTGTTAAGACGGAGCGACGGAATTAATTCTCTCGGGGCGGCGGCAATAGTGCTCACGGCGCTTAATCCGTTTGCGGTGGGTGACATAGGAATGATTTTGTCGTTTTCAGCAACCTTTGGAATAATTTTATGGGCTAAAAAGATTGAATTTTACATCTTAAGAAAGCTCAATATTTCTAACAGATATATTCACAGGATGGTAAAATCCGTCGTAAGCCTTGTATCGGTTTCCGCCGCGGCTTCGCTGTGGATAATACCTATTACTACGGTAGCCTTTAACACGATTTCACCTTTTGTTGTGATTGCGTCGGTTTTTCTTGAACCGATAGTAAGCGTTTTGCTGGTTTGCGCAATGCTTACGGCAATTTTTAGTTTAATTCCTTTTGTTTCTTTTCTTGCGTATCCTTTTGCTTTGATAGCCGCATTAGTCGGCAGACTGTTTTTGTTTATAATTTCATTTTTTGCATCACTGCCTTATTCTGTTGTTAATTCGGATAAACCTTACTTTTATGTGTGGTTTATATTGTCGTTTTTGCTTGTGGCAGTCGGGTATGCCGTAAAGGCTAAAGGATTTTATGTTCGGTGCGGTGCAGGATTATCTGCTGTTGTGCTTGTTTTCGGATGGGCAGTTTACTCCGTCATCGGATACGGTACCGTTACTCTAAGCGTTTACAGCGTAGGAAGCGGAGTATCTGCGGCTGTAAAATGCGGAAGCAATATTTCGTTTATATCCTGCGGCGGAAGTACAAGAGATGCTTATGGAATTATAGACGATGTCTACGGCAATTATTCTTCCGTTGACAGTGTGATTGTTCCTAATACGAAATTGAAATATTCAAGATACATTCCTCAGCTTTTATCCGAAGTTGACATATCAAATATTTTGTTATATGATAGCAGCGATGATAAAGGAAAGCGTCTTGAAGCTTATGACGGTATCTCAAGAAACACATTCGGAGATAATTGCAGCTTTACGGTAAATCTAAACTCAAAATCATCGGTTGATGTTGTAAACATAGATTCGGTTACATATCAGTATGTCAATATAAACGGAAGTACATTGTTGTTTATTCCGAGTGAGGCTGACATCGCAAATCTGCCCGAAAAATACCGAAAAGCTGATTATTTGCTTATTGATTCGGTGCCCGAAAACAGCGAATTGCTTAATTGTGACATTGTAATTTTTTCGGGACTTCAAAGCACGCTTGATAAAGAATATTATTCCATTAAACAAATATGTGACACAATATACTCAACCGCCGACGATACTGTGGAATTTGTTTTCAGCGGAGGATAAAATGGCAAAGCTTACAGAATCAGAATTAAAAAAACAAATTAAATCAAGACAGTTTTCTCCGTTTTATATAATCTACGGAACCGAATCAATGCTTGTAAAGCGTTATTCCGAGGAACTTGTAAAAGCCGTAGCGGGGAAAAATCCGTCCGAGTTTAATTTTCACACCTACAGCGGTGATATAAATTTAGATGATTTTGCAGCGGCACTTCAAATAGTCCCGTTTATGAGCGAGTATAACTGCGTCTATGTGTCAGATGTTTTTTTAGATAATATGGACAGTAACGATATTGCACGATTTAAGGAGATAACCGATAATATAGTAAGTGGCACGATACTCATTATTTCAATGCCGACATATACCCCCGTTAAAAATATCAGCCATTTTAAGGCGTTAATCAAAAAGGCGGAGAAAAACGGATCTGTCTGTGAATTTAACAAGCTAAACCAGTCTATGCTTGAGCGTTACATTGCAAAATGGGCTAACGAAAACGGCAAGATGATTTCGCATGTAAATGCTTCAAAGCTTATATCAAGCTGCGGAAACGACTTGAATCTTTTAAAAAACGAGGTTGATAAAATTTCCGCCTATTCTTCGGGTGAAGAAATAACATTAGATGACATCGAAAAGCTTGCAACAGTAAACCTTGAAACAAAAATATTTGCGTTGTCAGAGGCAGTTTTAAACGGCAACAGCCAAAAGGCGTTTAACACACTCGATTTGCTTTTTTATCAGCGTGAGGAGCCGATTATGATGCTTTATGTTCTTTCTGCTTCCTATGTTGACGCCTACAGAATGAGAGTTGCGGATGAATGCGGAGTATTAAAAGATAATGTCGCAAGTGACTTTGCATATAAAAACAGAGCTTTTGTTCTGAGCAACGCACGCAAAGCAACAGCAAAGGTTTCAACAGAGGCACTCAGAAAAAGCCTTGATTTACTGGTAGAAGCCGATATAAACTTTAAATCCGTTTCGGTAAATTCAAGACTGTATATGGAACAGCTAATAGCACAGCTTATGCTCATTGCTAAGGAGGGCAGAATTTAGTTGCTGAAAATTAAAGAGGCTGTAATAGTTGAGGGACGATACGACAAAATAAAGCTTTCCTCAATAATAGACGCACCTATAATCGAAACTAACGGGTTTCGCGTTTTCTCCGACAAAGAAAAGCAAAACCTTATCCGAAAAATTGCCGATACAAGAGGTATTCTTGTTCTTACAGACAGCGACTCTGCGGGCTTTGTCATTCGCAACTTTTTAAAAGGCGTGGTTGATAAGTCAAAGATAAAGCATTGCTACATACCTCAGATAGAGGGCAAGGAAAAACGCAAGCCTAAAAAAGGCAAAGAGGGGCTGCTCGGCGTTGAGGGCGTCAGCGACGATGTTATCGTGGATGCCGTTCGCAAAAGCGGCGCAACCGTAATCGGTGAAAACACCTCTGTAAAAGGAGAAATAAAGAAATCAGATCTCTTCACCCTCGGACTCACGGGAACAGAAAACGCTGAGAAAAACAGAAAAAAACTCCTCAATCATTTAAACCTGCCGAGCTATCTTTCAACAAACGCCATGCTTACGGCTCTGAACTGTCTGTATTCACTTGATGAACTCAAAAAATTACTTGATGCTATAAATTAATATAATAAAGAGGAATATTTCACCGTATTTAGCAAAAAATAAATGCGGTGATTTTTTTGAAGTTTCTGAAAAATAACAGTATATTGTTTATCATCGGTGGTATCGCTTACGGAATTTTAGAAATAATCTGGAGAGGCAAGACGCATTGGTCAATGCTTGTAACAGGCGGGGCCTGCTTTGTGTCACTGTTTAGGTTTTATAATAAGCACCGAAAATTAAAATTAATACCCTGCTGTTTTTTCGGAAGCCTGATTATTACCACTATGGAATTTTTGTGCGGGTGCATAGTAAACATAAAATACAAACTCAATGTATGGGACTACTCAAACTGCAAATATAATTTAAAAGGCCAGGTTTGTATGTTATACTCTTTTTTGTGGGCGATGCTGTGTATCCCCGTAAGCTCATTTTGCAAAAAGCTTGGTAAAGGTGCAAAACACGATTAGCAAATACAGTCAAACAACATATTATGAATATGCATATTTGAACAAAATAAAACCCTAAAAAAGCAAAGAAAAGGGGGTTGAAAAAGGTAGAAAGATTTGATATAATAACGACTGTTGCCGAAAAGGCGGAAAGAAAACGACGCCCTGAAAAAAGTTAAAAAAACTTCAAAAAAAGGGTTGACAAACGCAAGATGCTGTAGTATAATAGCTCTTGCACTGTTGAGAGCGAGGCAAAGGAAATCCTGAGCCTAAAGCTTAAAAACAGAGGCAATTAGGACCTTGAAAATTAAACAACGAAAGTAGAAAGAAACCCGTAATGACTTTGAGTAAAGCTCAAAGAATTACATTGAGATGCACACAAAAAAGCATCAGTATTTCGGAATACAAAGTTAGTATTCGGAATGAGCGATTAAGCTCTGAAATTGATTTGAACACCGAAAGGTGTTGAGATACAAATTTTAGAGAGTTTGATCCTGGCTCAGGACGAACGCTGGCGGCGTGCCTAACACATGCAAGTCGAACGGAACTTGCTAAAAAGATTTCTTCGGAATGATTTTTTGCAAGTTTAGTGGCGGACGGGTGAGTAACGCGTGAGTAACCTGCCTTCGAGAGGGGAATAACAATCTGAAAAGATTGCTAATACCGCATAACATATAGCCATCGCATGGTGGAGATATCAAAGATTTAT
>CALYBM010000109.1 GCA_944412525.1 uncultured Ruminococcus sp.
TTACACAGAACAAAACCATTCCGATTGCCGCCGCTGCAAGCTGGGTATAAGCAGACCTTTCGTTCTGCCTTATCAAAAGCATAACGCCTATTCCGGTGAGGAACAGCGCCAAAGACTCAAGCTCAAAATTAATTCTTCTCAAAACCACCGTTGAAACAAAGAAAAACCCCCACTCAACAGCCGCCAATACGCCGAACAGGACTAACGGCGCATACGGGTCCGTTGCGTCGTTCCAAAACATCGCTTCAACGCACATAAAGAAATGAAAAATCGTTACAAGCAGCATTAGTTTCCATGATTTTATTGCGGGCTTATTGCTAACCTTTGAGAAAAACCAGCTTGATTTCAGTCTTTCGTCAAATTCAGCTCCTCTTTTAAGCTCAAATTCGGAGTCGCCCACACCTATAACATCATCAATCTTAACCTGTTTTCTGCCTCTGATTCGCTTCCCGTTGACATATGTTCCGCTCTTTGAGCCTGTATCGGTGACAAACCAGCCGTCCTTTCGCCTGAGCAAAACACAGTGATTTCTCGAAACGGCAGGGTCATCAACAACAATATCACTTGACTTGCTTCTGCCTATTGAATTTTCCCAGAACAAAACAGGCAGTTTAAGTCCTGTATCGGGATTAAAAAGCGTAATAAGCGGTTTTTCTGAACGTCTGTGACGACGCATGGCAGCATAGCACTGATAAACGATTACAACAGCGTAAATCGGCAGAATTATTCGTAAGGCCACTACGCCGATATCGAAAATTACCGAAATATCGAACACGCTTTAGACTCCCTTCTCAGGCACAATATGTTATTATGCAAAAAATTTAATATATCATAACAAGCTAAAGTTATACATTCTTAATGATAATCCAAAACAGCGCAAAAGTCAATATTTTGTATGTTTGCAAAATAAAATCCGCACAAGTTTAATAGGGGCAGAAATATAAATTAACAACAAAAAACAGGGCGGATATGATATCCGCCCCCAGCTTCTTTAAACAATAATGTGTAAATTATTGCTTTAAATCAAAATGTGAAAAACTTTAATTTAAAAATATCACAATTAAACCTTTTTAAAATTCTCTTCTTCAGGCTGGACTTTTCCGCATCCTGTACAAATATCATCGGCTGAAGCATCATTACAGCTAACAAATGCATCTCCAACCGTTGCAGTAGCACCAAATTCAACCGGAACAGCTACACATATATCTTGTGAAATGGTAAATACACATGAGCCATTTCGTTCTCCTTCGCAGGTAACCTTTCCGGGTATAACTACAGGTGTACCGCAGCATTTTGTAAAAGTTGCTCCCGTTTTAGCAAACGGATTTACAGTTACAGGCACACAAATGGAAGCAGATTGATATCCGACAGCCGGGCAAGTCTGATTTTCTGTTGATAACATATCATTTTGCATTGTAATTTCCTCCTTTCAACAGGCATAATTCATTTTATTCCAAACAAAACATTTCGGTTCCTATTTAATTAAAATATTTTTGATATTTTGCCTGTTTTTAGCAAATTACATATTTTATTTCATACTATTAAATTCAACATACACGGACACGAAAACTTATCCGCTCTCATCATCAATTCTCATGCCGTCGGTTCGGCTCTTACATACAAAAAAAGCACCGACTAAAAAGTCAGTGCTTTTGTTGCCCGTCATCACAATTAAAATGACGCTTTCTGCGCATGAACTGTTACAGGCAAAAAGCCTTTTTTAAACAGACTCCATATCAGTCCTCTGTGCCAGCTTTAAAAGAACAAAAGAATGCTTAAAAACAATAGCTCCCCGAAACAATTCTCTTTTTGGGGAGCTTGATCAATAAAAATATAATTTAATTAATTTTTTCAAATACCATCGTAGCTTGTATACGGTCGCCTCCGAAGCCTTTTCCGCAAAAATATTTAAAGCCTTGCGGAGCGTTTAAGAGAAAAGCAAAATTTTAATTTAGTGTTTCTTCGTTTTCTTCAAATAAGGCTTCATTTATCTCAATTACGCTTTTATGAGCGTTCATATTCATAATTATAATGCTGTCCCTTTTTGCTCTAGGATAAAGAGGTAAAAGTCCTGCGAGTTTAAGCACACTGTTAGTTTCATTAACAGTCAAGTCCATTCCTATTGACAGACAAATCAGTTTATCTCTTTTCGGAGTACATTTAACACCTGAAAATAACTGATAAGAATAACTTTCGCCTGCTTCCGCTTTTCTTATAACCTCTGCTTTTGTAAGATTTCTTTCACTTAATAAATCACAAAGATATTCGGATAATGTTTTTTTAATTAATGAATCTTTATTGGCTTTTCGATATTCCTCAAAACTGCTGAAATTTTCAAGCTCTTTTAAAAGTTCTGTGGTTGACTTTCTCTGCATTTTTCATCATTTCCTTATTTTGGTATTTTAAAATCATTTTAACATGTTATAATTAAATTATCAATAATTATTGAGGTAATTCAAATGAGTGATAATTGGATTGATAATATATTAAAAGAACAGTACCAGTTTGTTAAGGTGTTGAAAAATTCCGATAAATCGCAAATTTCCGTTTACAGCCACAAAGAGCTTGGAAAAAGGCTCGTTAAAAGGTATGTAGAGGGGTCAGGCGAGGTTTTTATGATTTTGCGAAGCCTTTTCCACCCGAATATTGCGAATGTCTATGACGCTGTTAAGACAGAAAAAGGCGTTATCGTGCTTGAAGAATATATTGACGGACAGACGATTGCGGACTATTTGCAGGATAGTCTGTATTCGCCCACAGGTGTAAAAAGGATAATTTCAACATTGTGTGACGCATTGGATTTTCTCCACAAAAACAAAATCATACATAAAGACATAAAACCCGAAAATGTTATGATTGACAACAGCGGAAATGTAAGGCTGATAGACTTTGACGCCGCACGAATTTACAAGCATTATCAAAGTAAGGATACAAAAATTATCGGTACAACAGGTTATGCCGCTCCCGAACAGTACGGAATCAATCAGACAGATGAAAGGACTGATATTTACGCTCTCGGAGTGCTTATGAATGTTATGCTCACAGGAGAACCGCCTGAAAGAAAATTATACAGCGGCAGACTTAAAAAGATAATTGTAAAATGTACGCAGACAATCCCAGATAACCGTTACCAGAATGTGCTGGAACTTAAAAAATCTTTATAATACTGTGCTGACAGCACAGGACAAAATAACAGCCTCTGACTATAATTTAATCAAAGGCTGTTATTTTTTGTTATTTTATAGAATTCTTAATTAAAGCTTATCAATATTATCGGCAAGTACACGAACTGTATTAAGAAAATTGTTCGCTTTATTTTTATCAGTATTTTTAAGCATAGGTTCAATACTGCTTAAAATATTGTTGTTCTCGACAGAATCAAAAAGCAGATAATCGACGCTTACATTAAGAACCTGTGCAATTCTGAAAAGAACGTCGACCGACAAAATGCGAGTACCCCTTTCAATATGACCGATATGCGCCGCAGACAGCTCACATATTTCTCCTAATTGTTCCTGTGTAAGCTTTTGCTCAGTTCTTTTATTTTTAATCCGCTTGCCGAGTGCGATATAGTCAATATTTTTATCCATAAGTCAAAACCTCAAAATACTGTATATAGTTTATTCTATACTGTTTAAACGAAAAAATAAATTTACTATAAGCATTTTTTATTGACTATTAGAAGTAATTGTGATAATATTATAGTATAATTTGCAGAATTTATAGTTATTCTGATAAAATATATTCTTTAATTAACGGAGGTACAAAATGGAAAATCAAAACAATAATACAAATTTTAAAGTTGTATATCGGTACAACACAAAAGCAATTGTAAGTATAGTCGGCTTGTTATTGTTAGCTATGCCTTTAATTTCAAGTATTATCCAAAGCGTTCATGCGTCACAAAACAAATTTTTTAATGCAGTTACAAACGAGATTGTTACTCCCGGCTATAACCAATCGTCGTTTATCATCAGTATTATATTGCTTATCGTTTTGATTATTGCTCTGGTTATATCCTTTAAAAATTTAAAAATCAGCTTTTATGAGGTGACTTGTCCTAATTGTGGAAGATTAACATATATCAGAACAAACGAACAAGGAGCTGATTGCGAGACTTGCGGACAAAGGTTCATAATGAACGGCAATGCTACTGAAATCATAGATAAAAACAATTAAAAAAAAGGGAGAGTAGTTTTATCATGAAAAAATGTATAAAATGCAGACAGCAAATTCCAGATAGTTGCGATGTGTGCACATATTGCGGACAATGGCAGACACCGGAAAACGAAACTCACGAAAAAGATGTCATAAAAACTACAAAAGCGTGCGTAAAGTGTAAACAGCAAATTCCGATTGATTGCGAAGAATGTATATACTGCGGACAACCACAGCCTAAAAATGAGAAAGATGATAAAGATTGTACATACAATTCATATTATGTGGAAGAAGATTATCGGAAGAAACGTGGAAAAATTGCTGTAATCATACTTGCAGTATGCATACCGCTTTTTGCAAGTATAATTGCCCTTGTGACAATGCCTTCGTTTGAACAAAAATCTTTTTCAAAAGTCAATCAAGAAAGCGAAACAGAACCTGCCCCTGTAGACAATAGTGTAAATGGCAAAGGCTATTATTATTTTGAAAATGCTTTTGATGATAGTATAGTGGAAAAATTTATGAGTGTATACGACACTGACGGCGGTCTTGCAACTCTTGGATTGGATGTAACGATTGATAAATTTTCCTATGAAGAAGATTATACGTTGCTTGAGGAGGAAAGGGTATCGCAATACAGTTATTTTGAAGTTAACGGCAAAAACGGAGTTTTTATGTTAGTAAACGATGATAATGAAGTTGTAGCATTTTCATACATTTTTTTGCCATCTATGATTGAGGACATAACCACTACGGATGAATATAAATATAAGCAGTTATGTGAGAAACCTGCTGACTGGCTGTATGCACTTAATGATACACTAACTTTTGATGAAGCGATTGATATATATAGCACATTATTCAATGAGTTTTTATCAAATTATATTGAAAAAGCTGTTAGGGTTGCTTATTATTACAAAGGCTATACTATGATTAACCAAAGCACAGATACACAATGGTGTTTTACTATTATGAAAACAGACAGCGATTTCATCGAGCGAAACAATATAGAAAATGGAGAAACTTCGATTTTTCAACCGATAAATACAGATGATAGTTCATCAGCCAATAATGAAATTGAAGAAGAAACATCTAATTTAGAACCTGTTGCAGCAAGCGATACAGAAATTGCTGAAGCTGAAGATTTATTACGGAAAGAAACATTTGGCTCGGATTATTTAGGATTCGAAGATAAATTAAATGTATTAGACGCAATTTATTTTTATTTTGATGATTTAACACTTGAAGCCACAAAGTATTACAACGGAAACATAATATTGAAATTTACAGGTATTGAGAAAACTTTTAACGAAACACAGTACATTACATATGAAGTAAATACCAAAAACGGATATGTAAATTTTATTGAAAGTTCATTTAACTGGGAAGCTTTTAAAGAATTCTACCCTTCTGATTTATATAATGATTATGTGCATAATCAATAATCTCAATTAAATTATAAAAACTATCAATAAGTTTGAGCGTGACCGAGCAGTTTTTGTGATTTCATTTCATTTTATGTATAATAAATATATTGAGGAGGTGAATATATGTATACATATGTTGTTCGTTTTACTCTCAATGGAAAAACATTAGAAACTACTATTACCGCCGTTTCTTCTGTGGATGCAAAAAAAGCGGTACAATTGCAGTATCCAGGACAAAGAGTAGCAATAGTTAATTGTAAAAACACTACAACAGGACGATACGGTTAATAAAACGATTGTTTAAAAAGATAGCTCTTAACGGGCTATCTTTTTCTTGTGCTTTAACTTCATTTTATGTATAATAAATGCATTGAGGAAGTGAACTGATATGAACACTAAATTTTGCAAGCATTGCGGAAAAGAATTACCTGTTGAATCGGTATTCTGTCCATACTGTATGACAAAGCTTATTGATGTAAAGACAGGCAATCCGATTAAATCATATAAGAAAAAGTATATTATCCCAATTCTTATTACTGCTGTTGTTATAATTTTTGCTATAACAGGCACAGTTGTATTTTTTGTTGTCAACAGTAATAATAAAGTTGATGCAAAAAATCCTGTCACTACTGCTGTTATTCCAACCGTAACGCAGGAAACTGCAAAAGCCGACTATACCCAATATATCGGACTTTGGAGCGATAAGAATAACAATATTGATAACCTTAAGGAAAACGGTGGAAATCTTCTTGAAATTATCTCTGTAAAAGATGATGTTGTAAGATTTACCTTTACCAAAACTTCCGCCTACAATCGAATTGCAAGAATAAGCAATGTGTCAAGTAAAATAATCGACTCAACAGGCACATTCACATTTGATGATGACGGTTGGCAAAACAGCGGTACAGGCAAAATCAAGCTTATGAGTGACGAAATCTATCTCGAAACAAATATAACAAACAGAAATGACAGCGCTATGTGGGACATAGGAGGTAGCTTTTATCTTGTAAAATCGGAAACCTCTGTCACCGATTTTGAAAGCTATAATTATTTGAATGCTAACTTTGACGAAGTAAAAAATCACTTTGGAGAGGAAGTCTCAAATACGCCCAATGCACTCGATAACACCGACCTTCATACATATAGCGGATTAAGTGTTTTTGTCAATAATAAAACAAATAAAATCGTCAGTATAACAGTAGAATACAGTGGTATATTTTCAAAAACTCAACTTTGTTACGGAAACATAAACGGCAACAGCACATATGATAATGTTTATGCCAAGTTAGGCGAACCTATATATAATAACATATCTGAAGGTCATGTTGGATATATTGTGAACGGCAATAACCTTTATTTTGAATTTGACAATACTATGAATGTAACAGGATTTACCTTGAAAATTGAAAATATATAAAAAGCAGACTGAGTTTATCGTATTGATTTACTCAGTCTATAATTTATGAATAATCTGTTATTTCCAAAAATAAACGTCATCGGAGGGAAATTCGGGGGGATCTATGAAATCAACAAGTTTTAAAGCAAAAAGAAAAACGACCTAAACACAGTGTTTAAGTCGTTTCTTGTTGGTTGCGGGAGCCGGATTTGAACCGATTATCGCAGTCGCTTCGCTCCTTTGACCTTCCTGAAATATAGTCGTTTGTTCGGCAAATTACAAATTTGCCTTCAAACTCCTTATTTCAGTTAATCGCTTCGCAAAAATCATCCACAGGATAATTTTTTCTCGCTCACCTCGGGAACCCTCAGGTCGTCGGTTCTGCTCTGTCACACAAAAATAAAAGCACCGACTAAAAAGTCAGTGCTTTTGTTGGTTGCGGGAGCCGGATTTGAACCGACGACCTTCGGGTTATGAGCCCGACGAGCTACCGAGCTGCTCTATCCCGCGATATTTAAGTTTACTGTTGTTTACAGCTCTATTATATTATCACTATTTATAAGCTTTGTCAAGAGTTAATTTCTACTTTGTCAAATATTATTTCTCAAATTCCTTGTATTTGCTGTCACACATTATATTATGCCGTAATTTGGATTTTATTCCTATTCATATGATTTTTATCACTATCTGTTTTTGACATACTAATGTTGCATTTATTTTCCTAAGTTGGTATAATATATATCATAGCTCATTTGCAAAAATACAGGGAGGAATTACTTATGTGTAAGAAAAAACCATTTTACATCACAACGCCTATCTACTATCCGTCGGGTAATCCGCACATAGGCCACTGTTACACAACAGTTGCCTGCGACTCAATCGCCCGTTACAGACGAATGCAGGGCTATGATGTAATGTTCCTCACGGGAACCGATGAGCACGGTTTGAAAATTGAGCAGAAAGCTGCCGAAAAGGGTGTTACTCCCAAGCAGTATGTCGATGAAATTGTAGAGATTTTCAAATCTCTCTGGCAGTTTATGAATATCAGCTATGACAGATATATTCGTACTACAGACGATTATCATATAGAAACCGTACAAAAGATTTTTAAGGAGCTGTATGACAGGGGCTACATCTACAAGGGTGAATACAAGGGCAAGTACTGCACCCCTTGTGAGAGCTTTTGGACTGAAAGTCAGCTTGTTGACGGCAAATGTCCCGAGTGCGGCCGAGAGGTTGTTGAGGCTAAAGAGGAAGCATATTTCTTTAAAATGGCTCCGTTTGCCGAGAGGATCGAAAAACTCCTTACCGAAACAGATTTTCTTCAGCCGAAAACCCGTGCCGTAGAGCTTGTAAACAACTTTATCAAGCCGGGACTTGAGGACTTGTGCGTATCAAGGACAAGCTTTACCTGGGGTATTCCGGTAACCTTTGACGAAAAGCATGTTGTATATGTTTGGATTGACGCTCTTTCAAACTATATTTCTGCTCTCGGTTACAAAAACGACGCCTACAATGATTTTGAAAAATACTGGCCTGCCGATGTTCATATGGTGGCAAAAGATATTATGCGTTTTCACGCAATTGTTTGGCCTGCAATGCTTATGGCTCTTGAACTGCCGCTTCCCAAGCACCTTGCCGTTCACGGCTGGATCACCTTTAACGGTCAGAAAATGTCAAAGTCGCTTGGAAATGTTGTTGACCCGTTTGTTCTGGGCAAGCGTTACGGCGCGGACGCTATCCGTTACCACATTATGCGTGAAATGGCGCTCGGCGCAGACAGCTCATTCTCTAATGAAATTATGATTAACCGCATTAATTCAGACCTTGCAAACGGCTTCGGCAACCTCGTTTCCCGCACCGTAGCAATGGTTGAAAAATATTTCGGCGGCACCCTGCCGACCGAGCGTGAAAGCGGAGAATTCGACGACGAGCTTATCACAGCCGCAACCTCGCTTCGTTCCTCGGTTGACAGCTTTATCGACAAAACACAGCTTAACAATGCGCTCGCGGAGATTTTCAAGGTTGTTTCCCGTGCAAACAAATATATTGACGAAACAGCTCCGTGGATTATCGCAAAGGACGAGTCAAAGCGTGCAAGGCTTGCAAGCGTACTTTACAATCTGCTTGAAACAATAAGAATCGTATCAACCCTGCTCTCGGCGTTTATGCCGACCACAATGCCGAAGGCTTTGGAGCAAATAGGTGCGTGCGAAAATTGCGCAAGCTATGAAAATGCCGATAAATTCGGTGTGCTCCCCGCGAATGTAACTGTGAAGAAAGTCGACGCCCTCTTCCCCAGAATTGATGTTGACAAGGAGATTGAAGAACTAAACAGCATTATAAAGAATAACGCAGGCGAGGACGAAGAAACTAAAAAGCTCCGTGAAGAAATTGAGGGCATAGCCCAAATCGGAATTGACGATTTCTGCAAGGTTGACCTCCGCGTTGCCGAAATAAAGGCGTGCGAACCGATTAAAAAGGCGAAAAAGCTCTTAAAGCTCACCGTTTTTGACGGAGTAAAAGAAAGAACCGTAGCAAGCGGTATCGCAAAATTCTATAAGCCGGAAGAGCTTGTGGGAAGAAAAATTATTCTTGTTTCAAACCTTGCCCCCGCAAAGCTGTGCGGAGTAGAAAGCTGCGGAATGATTCTTGCGGCTACATGCGGCGAAGATGTAAAAGTCATCTTTGTTGACGATATGACAGCAGGTTCAAAAATCAGCTGATTTACAACAAACAAATTAACGCATCAGAGCCGATAACTTGTGAGTGATTTCACAGTTTATCGGCCCTTTTTTTACTCATTGTTTGGGGTTATCAAGTAGAACCGCTTAAATTCTTTACTTTGACCCCTCTTGACAAAGCAGTAACAAGTTGCTATACTTATAAGTGGAAACTTGTTACCGCTTATGGGAGGGACGCTAAATGAAACCCGAGGAAATTTTTGCAAGCTATAACTGCGATACAACACATAGAGTGCAAGCAATATTTTCAAGCATCTTTATTTTACAAAATCGTATGCAGACAGCAGGAGAAAAACTGCAAACACAAATTTCCATGAAGCAATGGTTGTTGCTTGCTATGACTGCAAGCTGTCCGGAGCCACGCACATTAACAAATGTAGGTAAACTTATGGGCTGTTC
This sequence comes from uncultured Ruminococcus sp., assembly GCA_944412525.1. Taxonomy (GTDB): domain Bacteria; phylum Bacillota; class Clostridia; order Oscillospirales; family Acutalibacteraceae; genus Ruminococcoides. The sequence goes on from CALYBM010000109.1 coordinate 10,125, forward strand.
AAGACAGAATATTAAAAAACTGGCATTGGCACTTGAAAAGAAAGGCTTTATTCGTCTGCGGTTAGGCGGCAATAATTCTGTTTGCATTGAACTGACAGAAAAAGCTATGGGGTATTCAGAAGAAGTTGGCGAACGGCATCTGCAATCGCTGAAACTGTTATTTCAGGATTTTTCGGAAGATGAAATAGAAACCTTGTTTCGACTTTATGCGAAACTATATGAAGGTATAGAACGGGTCGAAAAGTATGCGGAGGAAATAGATAAATGAAGAAAGTGAGGAAAAAGAAAATGCTTATCGCAGTTGGAATATTATTTATTTTGATTGGCACATTGATGATATGGTTTAACATCTCCTATTCTCCTGTTAAAAAACAGTTTGAAAATGATATATCCTTACTTATAAAAAATAATCAGACATTTGCAGCGGATGAAGAATTTGAAGAAACAGATTTTTCTCATTTACCAACGGCAATTCAAAAGTACATAGCAAATTGCGGTTACATCGGAAAACCTAAAATGTCATATATGAAGATGGAATATCAAAATGTTGATTTTTCGCAGGGGCGTAGCGGACCTACTCTAAAAATCGACTACACACAATATAACTTTGTAGTCGAACCTTGCAGAATGGCACTTATTGACAGCAGTATGTTCGGCATCCCTTTTGAGGGCTACGACTACTATCAAAATGGCACGGGCGGCATGAAAGGTGTAATTGCAAAAGCTATCACTCTTTTCGACCAAACGGGACCCGATATGGATAAGGCTTGTCTTGCCACTTTCCTTGCAGAAAGCTTATTTGTCCCTGCCGTTTTGTTACAGGACTATATTACATTTGAGGAAATCGGCGATTTTGAAGTGCGGGCAACAATTAGTTACAAAGGGCAAACGGCAAGCGGTATCTTTACATTTAATGAGCAGTACGAAATGATTTCTTTTACTACAAATGACAGAGCTGTAACGAATACAGACGACACGATGGAATATATACCTTGGTCTGCACTATGCGGTGATTATACAGTTAAGGAAAACGGCATTAAGTACCCTGCGAAGTTTCAAGCTGTTTGGAATTATCCTGACGGGGATTTTACTTACTTTGACGGTACGGTCAGCGAGGTATCTTACGGATATAGACAATAAAACAGTGATGACAAGTCCTTGGCTGTTTGCAAAACACTCTATTGCTTCGTAAAGTAAATAATATACGGTGAAAGAAAGATTTGCAGTAGAGCAAGGGCGTGTAAAGTACACAGCACATAAGCCCAATAACGATGAAACTCTTGCAACGGAGATACTTCCTAAAATGTTCAGTGCTTTAAATCGTACTGTTGATGATAGTACGAAAAAAATAGCTTAAAAGCTATGCTTTAAATGAGGTTTAATTTATGATTACATATGAATTTGCCGTATTACTCGGAGGTATTGCTTTATTAATATACATTGCGTCAGCGTTGTTTTTTAAATTAAGTAAAATTAAAATATTATTAGGCGGTGTGTTTATAGTTTATTTAACTGCGGTTTTTGCAATAACATTGTTTCCGATTTTGCTCGATGAAAAAATTGAGTATTTCGGTGATATGACATGGTATAATTTTATACCTTTTAAAACCGTTATTAGTATACTTGGCGGTGGACTTAATGCAACAGCCGTTATTCAAATTTTGGGAAATATATTTCTTACAGTGCCTTTGGGAATTTTTAGTATGGTTTTCCTAAAAAAACATAAATGGTATAAATTTCTTGCTTTAGGACTGTTGTTTGCCGTTTCAATCGAAGTTCTTCAGCTTGTTATAGGCTTGTTAATTGACAATATGTACCGTACCGTTGACATTGACGATGTGATTCTTAATTTAATAGGTTTCTTTGTGGGCTGCAAAATTTACAAAATATTGCCAACCTGTATTAAATCGTTATGATAAACTAAACGCCGCAGAAATTCTGCGGCGTTTTACTTTGCGTCAATTGAAAATTATGCTTTTTTCAGTATATATCTGTGCGCTATGCGTTTTAACACGCCCTCGCTGTACCACAGATAAACTGCAGACGAAACTGTTATCGGCACAAAGCAGAACCAAATGCTCTCTGTTCCCAAAAACAGACTTGCTACACACGAGAGCGCAACTCCCGTGTGGAAGCAGAGCAATGTCATTCCGAAGAATTTTGCCTGATCTGCCTGCTTTTTGTCCTTATCAATCAAATATCTTGTAAGCGACATCACCGTCACACGATAATTATTCGTCGAAAAAATCGTCGAGCTTGCGTACCCTGCCGCTGTTCTGTATGCATTCCACTGAATCGGCGTTACAAAAAGTATCGGCAACAGCGCAACATAGTGATTCGACACATTAGGGAAAATGCCTATTATAACAACAGCGCAGCTCGTAAAAATCAGGCTTATGCATTTGAGATCGAATTTTATGAATTTCTCAGCTACAACACAAAATACATTGCCTGCAAAATATACTGCCGCTGCAAGCAAAAGAAAAACAAGCCCAGAAAAATCAGCGCTGAAAATTTTGCCTACAATATGAATTAAATTTGCGGTCTGAGCGTTTCCGAACAGGTCGCAGTGATTAAATATTGCATAACCTCCCAAAAAGCCGCCTATTATGCTCACGGCGTGATGCAGGAATTTTTCTTTTGTTTGATCCCTATCCATGATAATTCTTCCTTTAATACCCTTATTGCTCCGCTGTATATTATAGCACATTGACTTTATATAATAAAATACATATAATATATGCATAAGTATATCAAAAAGGTATGGTGTATAACATGGATATAAAAGATTTAAAATACTTTTTGGCAGTTGCGCAGGAGGGCACGGTAACCAAGGCGTCAAAAAAACTCTGTATTTCACAGCCGCCGCTCAGCCGTCAGCTAAAGGATTTGGAGGAAGAATTGGGCGTAACGCTGTTTTACCGCGGCAAGAAACACATTGAACTCAGCGAAGAGGGGGTATTTTTAAAACAGCAGGCGGAAGAAATCCTCTCACTTATTGACATAACCGAAAATCAACTCAAAACCAAAAGCGACGGCACACACGGAACGGTATCCTTAGGCGTGACGGAAGGGTGCGGAGCAGGAATAGTATCCGACATAATTATGTCCTTTAACAAACAGTATCCGCTGATAAACTTTGATATATGGTGTTCGGGAAGTCAGGAAATAGGCGAACGGCTATCAAAAGGGCTGTGTGACATCGGGTTTGTCAGAGAACCCTTTAACGCAACAAAATATGACAGCACGCCCTTGAGAAAAGAAGCCTGGATAATCATTATGGGTAAAAATCATCCTCTTGCACTCGACGGCAAAAACGAAATCGAGCTTTCCGAGCTTTCCGACGAACAGCTGATTATACCGTCGAGAACACCCATGGTAGATGAGCTTAACGGTTGGTTTAACGAACAGGGGGCAAAGCGAAAAATCATTTGCCGCTACAACACGCTGGCAAGTATTCTTCCGCTTATTGAGAACAACTTGGGCGTGGGCGTTACAACAGAGTCGGCATATCATTTTACAAGCCCCGATAAATTCGCCTACAAGCAGATTGTAAACCCAAAAAGATTTTCAAACCTGCTCATTATAAAACGCCGCAATAAAATTATGCCGGCGCAGGCGTCGCTGTTTTGGAGCTTTGTGCAAAACGGTGCGGAATTTTTGCAAAAGTCGAGTACCTCGACACCCGGTTCGGACAGACAGCTTGATATTTTCAAATCTTCTCTGCCCGACAATTTTTGAGCAGTTTCCTGTAAAGTAAAAAATCGAGTGCCTCGACACACAATTCGGGCAGATAGCTTGATGTTTTCAAATCTTCTCTGCCCGACAGTTTTCGAGCAGTTTCCTATAACGAAAAAAAAGGCTGCCGCAAGTGATAAATCACTGCGGCAGCTCTGTTTATTTTAACTAATCAACTATTAAAATCAGTTTGCGTCGTCAAGACTTGCAAGCTTCTGGAGGTGAGCATACTTATCAGCAGCTTCCTTTTCAGCCTCTGTAAAGAGCTTTTCTGCTCTCTCAGGGAATGAGCGGGTAAGTGAGTTGTAACGAACCTCACCCATGATGAAGTCACGGTAAGATGCCGAAGGAGCCTTGCCGTCAAGCATAAACGGATTCTTGCCCTCGTCAGCGAGACGCGGATCAAAGCGGAAGATGTTCCAATATCCTGCTTCAACAGCCTTTTTCTCTTCGAGCTGTGCGTTGCCCATACCGCCCTTGATACCGTGGTTGATACACGGAGCATAGCAAATAACGAGTGAAGGACCGTTGTAGCTTTCAGCTTCTACCATAGCCTTGATAACCTGGTTGTTATCGGCACCCATTGCACACTGAGCAACATATACATAGCCGTAGCTCATTGCAATAGCTGCGAGGTCTTTCTTCTTAACGCCCTTACCTGCTGCGGCAAACTGTGCAACAGAACCTACAGGAGTAGCCTTTGAAGCCTGACCGCCTGTGTTGGAGTAAACCTCAGTATCAAATACGAGGATGTTTACATTTTCACCTGAAGCGATAACATGGTCAAGACCGCCGAAGCCGATATCGTAAGCCCAGCCGTCGCCGCCGAAGATCCACATTGACTTCTTTGCAAGCTCGTCCTTGTCAACAAGAGTCTTCTTAGCAAGCTCGCCTACCTTTGCGTCATCTGTGTTCTTCTCAAGCTCTGCAATAAGTGCGTCTGTTGCAGCACGGCTTGAAGTTGAATCTGTTACTGTGTCGAGATAGTTCTGACAAGCTGTCTTGAGGTCTGCACTGTCAGTATCCTTCTGGATGTTCTCAACATATTCAATAAGTCTGTTGCGGATAGCTTTCTGACCGAGAGCCATACCGAGACCGAACTCTGCGTTGTCTTCAAACAGCGAGTTCTGCCAAGCAGGACCGTAGCCCTTCTTGTTCTTTGTGTAAGGAGTTGCAGGAGCAGAAGCACCCCAAATTGACGAACAACCTGTTGCGTTTGCGATGAACATTCTGTCACCGAAGAGCTGTGTTACAAGCTTTGCATAAGGTGTTTCGCCGCAGCCTGCACAAGCACCCGAGAACTCAAGGAGTGGCTGTTTAAACTGGCTGCCCTTAACTGTTGTAAACTTAAACTTGTCGCCTACCTGAGGCTTTTCTTCAACTGTAAGACCGTAATCAAAGATAGCCTGCTTAGGACGCTGTGAGTCGATCGGCTTCATTACAAGAGCCTTTTCGCCCTTCTTGCCGGGACAAGCGTTAGCGCAAGCACCGCAGCCTGTACAGTCAAGTGTTGAAACTGTCATAACAAACTTGAGATCGTTAAGACCGATCATAGGAATTGACTGTGTTCCCTCGGGAGCAGCGGCAACCTCGGCGTCTGTCATTGCAACAGGACGGATAACAGCGTGAGGACAAACGATTGAACATCTGTTACACTGGATACAGTTCTCAGAATTCCACTCCGGAACATCAACAGCAATACCTCTCTTCTCATAAGCGGCAGAGCCGTTCGGTACTGTACCGTCAACATGATCCATAAATGCAGAAACGGGGAGCTTATTACCCTTGTAAGCGTTTACGGGCTTTAAGATGCCGTTTACATACTCTACAAGTGCACCCTGACCTGCAGCCTTATCTGTTACAGCGTCATCTGCGCAGTTAGCCCACTCGGCAGGAATTTCAACCTTTTTAAGGTCTTCCATACCGCGGTCAATAGCAGCGTAGTTCATATCTACAACAGCCTGACCCTTCTTCATATATGATTTCTTAGCGGCAGCCTTCATAAGCTCCTTAGCCTTGTCGGCAGGGATAATGTCAGCAATCTTAAAGAATGCCGACTGAAGCACTGTGTTGATTCTTCCGCCTAGACCGATTTCCTTACCGATCTTGATACCGTCAATTGTATAGAAATTGATCTTTCTTTCTGCAAGGATTCTCTTCATCTTGCCGGGAAGTCTCTTTGAAAGCTCCTCAATATCCCACGGACAGTTGAGAAGGAATGAGCCGCCCTCTTTGAGGTCGTCAACAATATCGTACTTGTCAACATATGACGGGTTGTGGCAGGCAACAAAGTCAGCCTTTGAAATATAATAAGTTGACTTAATAGGCTTATCACCGAAACGCAGGTGAGAAACCGTAAGTCCGCCCGACTTCTTAGAGTCGTATGCGAAATAGCCCTGTGCGTACATATCGGTGTTGTCGCCGATGATTTTGATTGAGTTCTTGTTAGCGCCTACAGTACCGTCTGCACCGAGACCCCAGAACTTACAGCTGTGTGTTCCGGCAGGTGTTGTGTCGGGATTTTCAACGATAGGCAGAGAAAGGTTAGTAACATCGTCAACGATGCCGATTGTAAATCTCTTCTTGGGAGTTTCGCTCTCAGCGTTTCTGTAAACCGCGATGATGTCGCCCGGTGTTGTATCCTTTGAACCGAGACCGTATCTGCCTGTAAATACCTTTACATCCGAGAAGTCCGAACCGTTGATAGCGGCAAGAACATCAAGGTAAAGAGGCTCGCCGATTGAACCGGGCTCCTTTGTTCTGTCAAGAACAGAGATTGTCTTAACAGTCTTGGGAAGCTCGCTGAGCATATAGTCGGCAACGAAAGGTCTGTATAGACGAACCTTAAGAAGACCAACCTTTTCGCCTGCGGCGTTGAGGTAATCGACAACCTCTTCCGTACAGTCGCAAACAGAACCCATAGCAACGATAACATGCTCTGCGTCCTCTGCACCGTAGTAGTTAAACGGCTTGTAATCCGTGCCGATTTTTGCGTTTACCTTGTTCATATATTCTACTACAACTTCGGGAATTGCGTCGTAGTACTTGTTGCAGGCCTCTCTTGCCTGGAAGAAGATATCGTCGTTCTGAGCAGTACCTCTTGTTACAGGGTGCTCAGGGTTAAGAGAACGGCGGCGGAATTCCTCAACTGCGTCCCAGTCAAGCATCTCACCGAGATCCTTATAATCCCACTCTTCAATCTTCTGAATTTCATGAGAAGTTCTGAAACCGTCAAAGAAGTGAAGGAAAGGTACTCTGCCCTTGATAGCAGAAAGGTGAGCTACTGCTGCGAGGTCCATACACTCCTGAGGGTTGTTTGAACAGAGCATTGCATAGCCTGTCTGACGGCAAGCGTAAATATCGGAATGGTCACCGAAAATTGAAAGAGCATGGCTTGTAAGAGCACGGGCTGAAACATGAATTACGCCCGGAAGCAGCTCGCCTGCCATTTTGTACATATTCGGAATCATAAGAAGCAAGCCCTGTGAAGCTGTATATGTAGTTGTTAAAGCACCTGCTGCAAGTGAACCGTGAACAGCACCCGAAGCACCGCCCTCTGACTGCATTTCAGTTACCTGAACTTCTCTTCCGAAAAGGTTTTTTACGCCCTGTGCCGAAAACTTGTCGGTAAGGTCAGCCATAACGGAAGAAGGTGTGATAGGATAGATGGCAGCAACATCTGTGAACGCATAAGAAACATGAGCAACAGCACTGTTACCATCCATGGTTTTCATTTTTCTTGCCATTGGAATTGTCCTCCTTTAATTATCAGCGGTATAGCCATAATATTGCACCGCGCGAGTATAAACAGATATACACTGTATCAACCTTGATTTTAACACTTTAATCGGGATTTGTAAAGGGTTTTCGACATTTTTAGCCCGAGAAAAAATGCATTTTTTTACCTTACTTTCTGCCGTGGATAATTTTGCTCTCTAAAGCAAAATATGACTGATTTTTTGCCTTTAATGTAAACTGCGTACAGTTTTGTAATAACATAATTAACATTTTTGTCATTATATAAAAATCTACGCTGAAATAAAGGCGTTTTAACACATCAAGCGGTGCTTTTTTACTTTTTTATCTTCCTGTCTCTGTCTCCATGTTTAAAAAACAAACGCGGCAGGATATCCACCTGCCGCAAAAAATACATATCGCCGTTAAATCAGTCTGTATCAAGCTTTAAAACTGCCATAAACGCCTCCTGCGGCACTTCTACCGAACCGAGCTGACGCATACGCTTTTTGCCCTCTTTCTGCTTTTCAAGAAGCTTCTTCTTTCGGCTGATGTCGCCGCCGTAGCACTTTGCGAGCACATCTTTACGCATTGCCTTTACGGTTTCACGGGCGATTATTTTGCCGCCGATACAAGCCTGAATCGGTATCTCAAAGAGCTGTCTGGGGATTTTCTCCTTGAGCTTTTCAGCCATTTTTCTTGCTCTTCCGTACGCCTTGTCCTTGTGGATGATAAACGAAAGTGCGTCTACCACCTCGCCGTTGAGCATAATATCAAGCTTTACAAGCTCACTTTCAACGTACCCTTTCATCTCGTAGTCAAACGAAGCGTATCCCCTTGTGCGGGATTTAAGCGTATCAAAAAAGTCGTAGATAATTTCTGCAAGCGGCAAAACATAATGCAGATCCACTCTGTCCGCGTCAATATACTGCATATCGACAAATGTGCCTCGCCTGTCCTGACAAAGCTCCATAATGTTGCCGACATACTCTTTCGGTGTATAGATATGGGCGTTTGTGACAGGTTCCTCCGCCTTTTGGATAAGCGACGGGTCGGGGTAATTTGTGGGGTTGTCTATCATTTCTACCGTGCCGTCGGTGCGTGTTATTCTGTAAATTACACTCGGAGCGGTGGTAATCAAATCAAGCTGATATTCACGCTCAAGCCGCTCCTGAATTATCTCCATATGAAGCAGTCCGAGAAATCCGCATCTGAATCCAAAACCGAGGGCAACCGAGGTTTCGGGCTCAAACGAAAGTGCGGCGTCGTTGAGTCTGAGCTTTTCAAGCGAATCCTTGAGATCGCCGTACTTTGCGCCGTCAGCAGGATAAATTCCGCAGAAAACCATCGGCTGTGCCTCACGGTAACCGGGCAGAGGCTCGCTTGCGGGGTTTGATACAAGAGTAACGGTATCGCCCACCTTTGCGTCGGCAAGCGTCTTGATAGAGCCTGCGATATATCCTACCTCGCCTGCGTAAAGACCGTCGGTTTTTTCCATTTGCGTAGCGTGCATCAAGCCGCACTCAACAACATTGAACACACTTCCCGTAGCCATAAGTTTAAACTCATCGCCGGGATGAATCTGCCCCTCTTTAAGTCTTACATATATGATAACGCCCTTGTAGCTGTCGTAATAGCTGTCAAAAATCAGGGCACGCAGCGGAGCGTTTACGTCGCCTGTCGGCGCGGGAATATCCGTAACCACCTTTTCAAGCACGGCGTGAATGTTAATGCCCGCCTTCGCGGAAATTCTCGGAGCGTCCTCGGCGGGTATTCCGATGACGTCCTCAATCTCCTGAATAACCCTGTCGGGGTCGGCGCTGGGCAGGTCAACCTTGTTGACAACGGGAACAATCTCAAGTCCGCTGTCAACGGCAAGGTAAGTGTTTGCAAGCGTCTGCGCCTCAATTCCCTGGGACGCGTCAACAACAAGTATCGCTCCCTCGCACGCGGCAAGTGAGCGTGACACCTCGTAGGTAAAATCGACATGGCCGGGAGTATCAATGAGGTTAAAGAGATATTTTTCTCCGTCGTCGGCATTATAAATAACGC
>CALYBM010000110.1 GCA_944412525.1 uncultured Ruminococcus sp.
CACAAATATAGCGCTTAAAGCAAGTTTGTAAACAGGTTTGTTTTTTATTTCCATTTTTTTACTCTCCTTCGCCGGATCAAACCGGCTTTTTTATTTTCTGCAATTCCACGGCGAATAAAAAAACCGCGGGCAGAAATGCCCGCGGCAATACATTTTGTGTATTTCCCTACGACGGCATTATCCGTATCAGGTCGCAGGTCGGAGCCATAGTCAAAAGACGGACTCCCTCTCAGCCTGAGTTTCATCAAGCTCCCTGAATTGCAAAATGATTATATCACTTTGTTATTCCCTTGTCAAGCGCCGCCGCAAAAAACAGCGCGTCAAAGACTTTTTAACTCCTCACCCTTGTACTTACGCTTGGTCGCCATTCCGCCGCGTATATGTCTCTCCTGCTTGTTTTTCTCAAGTACCTGCTTTACCTGCCTGTAAAGCTGCGGATTTTCATGGCAGAGCCGCTCGGTAACATCTTTATGTACGGTGGATTTGCTGATTTTAAAAACCTTAGCCGCCGCTCTCACGGTAGCTCCGGTGTCAAGTATGTATTCCCCGAGTATTTCCGCCCTATCCTGTGCCGGCTCTTTCATACAATCAACTCCCCTGCGGGCGCACGTCCTTGTTTTAGTGCGCCCGGTGACTATTTAATTGTATGCTCTAAAACGCCGAATTATGTTTATTGCTGAAGTCTTATCGCTTTACAGAGTGCTTTTTCATAAATTGACTCCAAATTTTTATTTGTCAATTAAGAAAAGATGCTAAAATCTCCGCCTTTTTGCCCTCAAAAGTCTCTAATTTTCTTTCCAATTCATAAATTTTTGCTTCTAATTCTACTACCTGCTTCATAGCTTTTTCCTGAACGTCAAATGAAGGAACACTAAAAGAGATACCCTCAATTCTATCAATTGACGCACGATAGATGCGGGAAAAATTCATATTTTTGCCTTCGGTTTCAAGAATTCTTGCCATATATCGAGGATGAACTTTATCTGTCAGCACTCTCAGCACACCGCAATGGTCGGTAGGATAAAATTGATTGCCTTTGGGATAGAAATTTACCATCCAATCGCCATCAATTCCCCAAAGCACCGAATCCGCAGAAAAATCCCTAATAAGCAACTTGTCTATATATCCGATTTGTAAAATCAGCGCTTAATGAACAATTAAAGGGAGTAAATTACTTATCAAAAATATTCCCGTTTTCCTTAAATGACATAATTTTCTAGACATTTTAAAGTTTTTATAATCGTTGTTTTTTTACTCCTTCATATCATCCATATCGGGACGATGAGATTATCTTTGTCGAAGGCAGAAAGGCGGTCGCTCATACAGAGCACAGCGGATGTGCCGAGCATAAGAGGCGATTTATCAATAAGCTTGAATGCCTTTGTGATTCTCTTGTCAGGATTGGCTGTTTTCTTTATCTCCAGCGGACACAGTTTGCCGTCACCTTCGATAATAACATCGATTTCTCTCGCATCACGGTCGCGATAATAGTTGAGATACGGTTCTTTGCCTGCATTCTGATAACTTTTCATAATTTCGGATACGGTAAAGTTTTCAAGCAATGCCCCGCTCATAGCTCCGCTTTCCGCAACCTCCGGCGATGACCATTTTGTAAGATAGCAGACAAAACCAGTATCATAAAAATATAGTTTCGGTGTTTTGATTGTGCGTTTTAAGACATTATTGGAATACGGATGCAGAAGAAAGATAATTCCCAGCGTCTCAAGTATCTGAAGCCACGCCTTCGCGGTGTTCTGATCGATATCCGCATCGTCAGCCATCGCTTTATAGTTGACAAGTTGTGAGGCGCGGGCGGCGACCGCTGTGATAAATCTTGAGAACTTCAGGGCGTCAATAGCTCCTGAAAGTTCGCGGACGTCACGCTCGATGTAGGTGGATAAATAAGAAGAGTAGAACATATTTCTGTCGCTATATTCTCCGCTTGCAAGACCGGGCATACAGCCGTTCCATATACGCGCGTACATCTGAGGGGCAGTAAGAGCCTGAATGTTTTTGCTGTCATCTGCTAATGTATCGAAGTCGGTAGTAAAGGGACGTGGCACCGCACCGATAATTTCTCGTTGAGACAGGGGCGACATATGCAGAAGCGCAACACGACCGGCAAGCGACTCCTGAACACCTTTCATCAGACTGAAAATCTGCGAACCGGTCAACCAGAAATCACCGGGGTTATGATGTGTATCCACATGAATTTTTATATAAGTGAACAACTCCGGAGCGTACTGAACCTCGTCGATAATAATCGGCGGTTTGTGCAGCTGCAGGAACATTTTAGGGTCGTTTTTTGCCATTTCTCTTACGGTTAAATCATCAAGGGAAATGTATTCACGGCCGATATTTTCCTTTTCTGCAAGGTTTTTAAGCATAGTGGTTTTGCCGGACTGACGCGGACCGGTAAGCAGAATTGCCGGCCATGTTTTTGAAAGTTCGGTTATGCGCTGTTCCATATGTCGATTAATATAGCTCATAATACACCTCGTCAGAGTATAATATCTCGTTTACATTATATATTATTATGCTCCGCGCGTCAACAAAAGACTCGGCTAAAATCACAATATTTTACATTTTAGCCGAGGTTTTGTATAGTAATAATAATCGTGATTTCAGATGAATAAATAAGCAGCATGGTGTATCGCCGTGCTGTTAAGGCTTTGTTTATGCGTTTTCGGGCAATAAGTTTCTAAAATACAGAGGGTTCACAAAAAAATAATGCATAAAAACGTTCAGCACACACTGTAAACCCCATAATTTAAAATCAGGTAAAAATTCTTTTAATATAAAAATTATTGTTTGTTGTGCCAAACTACGCAATATGTTATAATTTTTTTATAGTAAAATAACGAAAAATGACCGTAAAATTAAATTTGAAGGCGGAGCATAAATGCACGCACCGTTTCAGATTTTAGAAATACCATATCGAACAACTGATGACATAACGGGATTCTGCGTATTTCATCGTGCGGATTTTGAACAATGGTAATACATAGGCGGTGAGGGCGAAAATAAT
>CALYBM010000111.1 GCA_944412525.1 uncultured Ruminococcus sp.
GTCCGCCGATTACATTATGCTCTTCAACCGTGATAATTCTTCCGGTTTCCTTAGCCGCCTTAACAATAATCTCTCTGTCAATAGGCTTTATTGTATGAATGTTAATAAGGCGGGCGTTTATACCCTCTGCCTCAAGCTCCTTAACAGCCTTTAAAGCCTCGTTTACCACAAGACCTGTCGCGATAACAGCGACATCGTTACCCTCGTGAAGAGTAATACCCTTTCCAAGCTCAAAATGGTAGTTATCAGGGTCGTTAAAGGTATCAATGGCAAGTCTGCCGAGCCTGATATAAACGGGACCGTTATACTCAATAGCCGCCTTTGTTGCCGCCATCATCTCGTAGTGGTCGGCAGGGTTCAAAACAACCATTCCGGGAATCGTTCTCATAATACCGATATCCTCAATGCACTGGTGAGTTGCGCCGTCCTCGCCGGTTGAGATACCTGTGTGGCTTCCCGCAATTTTAACATTAAGGTGAGGATAAGCAACAGAGTTTCTTATCTGCTCAAAAGCTCTGCCTGTGGCAAACATCGCAAACGAAGCCGCAACGGGAATCTTGCCTGCTGCCGCCATACCTGCCGCAACGCCTACCATATTGCCCTCTGCAATACCGCAGTCAAAAAATCTTTCTGGGAATTCCTTTTTAAAAATGCTTGTCTTTGTAGCAGCCGCAAGGTCTGCGTCAAATACAACTATATCCTTATTTGTCTTTGCAAGCTCGCAAAGAGCCATACCGAAGCTCTCTCTTGTAGCAATCTTTTTTGTTTCCGACATCAGCATTCGCCCTCCAATCTGTCAATCTCAGCCTGAAGCTCGGCTGTTGCCTGTTCGTACTGTTCCTTGTTGGGAGCAGTGCCGTGCCAGCCAACCTGATTTTCCATAAACGAAACGCCCTTGCCCTTTACGGTTTTTGCAAGGATTGCCGTAGGCTTGCCCTTTACCGTCTTTGCCTTGTCAAGTGCCTGTGCGATCTGCTCAAAGTCGTGACCGTCAATTTTTAAGACCTCAAAGCCGAACGACTCAAACTTTTTGTCGAGAGGTTCAATGCCCGCAACATCTTCGACGGTGCCGTCAATCTGTAATCCGTTTTGGTCAACGATTACAACAAGGTTGTCAAGCTTATTGTGAGCGGCAAACATTGCTGCCTCCCAAACCTGACCTTCTTCAACCTCGCCGTCGCCCAAAACCGCATAAGTACGATAGTCCTTGTTGTCAAGCTTTGCTGCAAGCGCCATACCGCAGGCAGCGGAAATACCCTGACCGAGCGAACCTGTGCTCATATCAATGCCGGGTGTTCCTTTCATATCGGGATGACCCTGAAGCATCGCACCTACATGGCGCAGAACAGTAAGCTCATTCCAATCGAAGTATCCCTTCAGTGCTAGAGTTGCATACAAACTCGGGCAGCAGTGACCCTTTGAAAGGACAAAGCGATCTCTGTCCTGCCAGTCGGGCTCTTCGGGCTTAACATTCATTTCCTTAAAATAAAGATAAGTGAAAATGTCAGCCGCCGAAAGCGAACCGCCGGGATGACCCGATTTTGCGTGGTAAGTACCGAGAATTGCACCCATTCTTGACTTAGCGGCAAGAATTTTAAGCTGCTTGATTTCTGAACTATCCATTAAATACATTCCTTTCAGAAAAATATCATTAGACCGTTTGCCGTGCTTCAACAGCAGAAGCACACAACTAATTTTAATTATACACATTCTCAAACAAATTTCAACAATTTTTTCCGAATTGCAAAAATAACAGCAAAATAAATGAATATCAAGCTTGAAACAATAGAGATTTGTGATATAATTTTATAGTAAAAACCTTATTTACCGTAAAAAACACTGCACTTTTGGAGGATAACTATGCTGCTGACAGCCGATGTTGGAAATACAAATATTAAATTCGGGGTTTATGACGGCGACAAGCTTAAATTTAAACTCAGAGTTTCTACCGACACCTCAAAAACAAGCGATGATTTTGCCGTTGAGCTGTATACTTTTTTTCAGATTTACAAAATTGACGCAAAGCAAATTGACGCAACAATAATAAGTTCCGTTGTGCCGAAGATCACCTCGCCGCTTGCATCGGCAGCTCAGACCGTTACAGGCAGCAAAAGCATGGTAATCGGGGCAGGAATAAAAACAGGTCTTAACATAAAAATCGACAACCCCGAAAAGCTCGGTGCGGATATTGTTGCAGGCTGCGTGGGGGCATACGAAAAGTATGGCGGACCGTTTGTCATGATTTTTATGGGTACGGCGACGGTAATAGTGTATGTTGATGAAAACAAGACCTATTTCGGCGGTGCGATTGCACCCGGTGTCGGCATTTCGCTTGACGCACTGACATCAAAGGGAGCTTTGCTCTCATCCGTTGACCTGAAAGCTCCGCCAAAGGTGATTTCAACAAACACAAAGGACTGTATCCGTTCGGGAATTATGTTCGGCACCGCCTCCATGGTTGACGGAATGATTGACCGCTTTTTTACACAGACGGGCAGGCAGTGCAAGGTAATTGCAACGGGTGGCTTTGCTCCCCTTGTTGCCGAAAACTGTGCTCACGAAATCATCTTTGACGAAAATGTAATTCTTGACGGACTAAACTATATTTACAAAAGAAATTGCAGTTAAACGATATATAATTCTTTTTTCGGAATCGGGATGTTTTATGCAGAAAAAAATACTTGATATATTACTTAATTCAAATCACTTTATCTCGGGTCAGGAAATATCCGATATGCTCGGTGTGTCCCGTCAGGCGGTGTGGAAAGCCGTAAACTCATTAAGGGAAGAGGGCTATGAAATCGAGTCCGTTACAAGCAAGGGTTATCGGCTTGTATCTTCTCCCGCTCATCTTAACGAAAAAAGGCTGAAAAGTCTTTTAAAAACCAAGATAATCGGCAAAAATTTAATCGTGCTCGATTCCGTAGGCTCTACAAACGATTATCTAAAACGGCTCGGAAGCGAGGGCTGTGAAAACGGCACCGTTGCAGCCGCACGGGAACAAACAAAAGGCAAGGGCAGACTCGGAAGGCAATGGCAGACAAAAAAGGACGACGGTATTGCGTTTTCTGTGCTTTTAAAACCTAACATCTCACCATCGGAGGTGTCCTCGGTAACACCTCTGGCAGGACTTGCCGTATGCAAGGCGTTGAGGGAATTTACGGGACTTGACTGCTTTATAAAGTGGCCCAACGATGTTATAGTCGGGAACAAAAAGCTGGTGGGAATTTTAACGGAAATGAGTGCCGAGTTTGACGCCGTTGAGTATGTGATACCGGGCATAGGCATAAATGTCAGCCACACCTCGTTTCCCGATGAAATCGCCTACAAAGCCACATCGATTTTGCTTGAAACGGGCAGACACATCGACCAAAACGAGCTTTTGGCGTGTGTTTTGCTTCACCTTGAGAATGAATTTTTAAAAACCAATCTTGAGCTTACCCCCTCTGTCAAAGAGGAATACACAAAGATGTGTGCCACAATCGGCAGAGAAGTAACCTTTAAAAGGGGCACCCGCAGGATAAGCGGTACTGCTGTAGGCATTTCCGACAAGGGAGAACTTGAGGTAATGCTCTCCGACGGCACAATTTGCGTTGTCAATTCGGGGGAAGTAACAGTACAGGGGATTTACTGATATCGAATACTAATATACAAACCGCCCAAGGCAGTGTCTTACAGCTAA
>CALYBM010000112.1 GCA_944412525.1 uncultured Ruminococcus sp.
TTGTTGTCTTCAAGATGACCGATGATATTATATCATACCAAGAACAATTAGGGAACTACAACTTTCAGGTGTGGGATAAGTGAAGCAGACTATTATATCATACCAAGAACAATTAGGGAACTACAACTTGAATACTACCGCCCTGCAAAAGAGTAATATTATATCATACCAAGAACAATTAGGGAACTACAACAACGGCACTTTTTCAGCTTCGCCTATTTTTATTATATCATACCAAGAATAATTAGGGAACTACAACGTACATTCATACATTGTCAAATGTTTGCCGATTATATCATACCAAGAACAATTAGGTTGTTTTAACATAGCTTTTCTGTGTTTATTCTAACACAAAATTTTTGTGTTGTAAATTTTGAAAAGATTTTATTTGCTTATTCGTTTTCTGTATTATATAATTTATACGTCAGTAAATTGTTTGGGTGGATTGGAATGGATAAAATATTTGAATTTTTAAAGAGTGAGGCGGTAATGCTTATATCGCTGCTGCTGGCACTTGTATCAATGCTTTTTGTAACGCCGAGCACAGAATATTTGAGCTATATTGATTTTCGCACGCTGTCCCTGCTGTTCTGCCTTATGACGGTTATGGCAGGCTTTAACAGACTCGGATTATTCAAATTATTGGCTCAAAAGCTGTTAAATTACGCAAAAACTGTCCGTTCGGTAATTCTCATACTTGTATTGCTCTGCTTTTTCAGCTCAATGATTATCACAAACGATGTTTCGCTCATAACATTTGTGCCGTTTACGGTTGTAACGCTCAAGCTTGCGGGACAAGGCAAAAAGCTGATTTTTGCCGTAACTTTGCAGACCGTCGCGGCAAACCTCGGCAGTATGCGTACTCCGATAGGAAATCCGAAGAATTTGTACTTATTTTCCGCCTTCAATATGAAAATTACCGATTTGGTTGCGACGATTTTTCCGTACGCTTTGGTGTCGTTTGTTTTGCTTGTTGTATTTGCTTTATTTTCGGGCAAAGCCGAGCTAAAACCTGTCACAAATATTTCTCAGCAAAAATACGATTTAAAGCTTATTGCAATGTATTTTGTGCTGTTTGCAATTTCCCTTTTGGGCGTATTCCGAATAATAAATTACATTGCGTTGCTTGCGGTAACAGTGATTGCGGTGCTGTTGTTTGACAGACGATCGCTTCTAAAGGTTGACTACAGTTTGCTTTTGACATTTGTGTTCCTGTTTATTTTTATAGGAAATTTGGGTAACATCGGCGTTGTTAACGATTGGCTGTGCAATACTGTAGGCGGAAACGAGGTCGCAATAGGCATTATTGCAAGTCAGGTGCTTTCAAATGTGCCTTGTGCAATTCTTTTGTCGGGCTTTACACAAGATGTAAACGCTCTTTTAATCGGAGTAAATATCGGAGGATTGGGAACACTTATCGCTTCTATGGCAAGCCTTATCTCGTTTAAATTTATACAAAAAGAAAATATTTCAACGGCAAAATACCTGCTAGTGTTTACGGTTGTAAATATCGTATTTCTTGCAGCAAATTTGTTATTGCGTCAGATTATAGGGTGACGGTACAGTATTTTGTAAAAAGATATTTAACACAGTTTAACTGCATAACAGACGGGTGTGAGGTGTATATTACGCTATAATGAAACATCGGACTTGAAATTTATTTCAAATCCGATGTTTATTTTTGCTGCACTGTGAGCAAAGATAAGACTTTAAATATAGTTTATGCAAATTTGCTCTTTCTGTAAAGTACTGCAAACAGTATTGCCGAAATAAAAATATTTACTACGATAATAATTATGCTTTCACATTTAAAATCAAGGGTTGATGTGTGATTTATAAGATTAAAAATCTGCTGTGAATACAGCACTCTGCCTGCATTATTTATTACATCATTAAACTGAGAGAGCATAGGGACAAATGATAATACAAGCATAACAGGCATAGTTATTGAAGTATTCAAGATCTGATTTTTGCTTGTAGTGCCTATTGTACCTCCTATTACTATTGATGTTAAAATACCAACAGCCATAATTCCCATAAAATACAGAATTTCAATTCCTGTAAATTTTCCAAGCACACAGAATACTGCTGCCCCTAACATACAAATCAGAAAAATGTACCCGCCTATACCGATAAAATATTCATAAGATTTTACATTTGACATAAGCAAAACCCTGAGTGTGTTTTTTTCTTTTTCTTCTGCTATGATTGATGACATACTTACGATCGGTGCCATAGTTATGTACATCGAAGAGAAGAGGTAGACAAAAAAGTTCTCCGGCATATTTTCGATATGTACCGAAAGTGTCATTACTGCAGCAGTTAAAGGATGCATAATGAACTGAATGAGAATTGCTTTATTCTTAAGAGTATCTTTTAGCTGTTTTCTGAATATAAATAAAATATTTTTCATTGTTTAAGTACCTTTCCTGTAAGAAGCAGAAATACATTTTCAAGATTAGGCTCTGACGAATGAATGGACTTAATGCTTTCAGATTCAACAAGCTGTTTGATTTTATCAGATGATTTTGGGGAATTTGGGAGGCTGATTTTTTCTCCGTTTTTAAGGGTAATATCAATAACATTCATATAATTGTATTTTGAACAAATTTTCTGAGGATTACCATACTCAACGATTTTTCCGTCACATAATAAAGCAATATTGTCGCAAAGCTTTTCTGCTTCATGCATATTATGCGTAGTAAGAAATACAGTAGTACCTTTCTGCTTTTCTTCTTCAATAAGACCGTGAATATGCTGTGCTGTCTGAGGATCAAGTCCGGAGGTAGGTTCATCAAGAAACAACAGCTCTGCTTCCTTGAGAAATGCCCTTGCAAGATTAAGTCTTGCTTTCATACCTTTTGAGAGATTTTGCACCAAAGTTTTTCTTGCACCGTACAAACCTGTTTTGTTTAGCACATATTCAATTCTGTTTGATGAAATTCTAAAAATTTGCGAGTAGAATTTAAGGTTTTCATACACAGAAAGTCTTTCATAAAGCCCAAAGCTGTCCATCATTATTCCGATTTTTGAATATATTTTGCAGTCAAGATTTACGCAGGAAGTTTCAAGAATATATGCATCGCCGCTGTCCGCCCTAATCTGCCCTGTAAGTATATTGATAAGCGTGGTCTTTCCTGCTCCTGACGGTCCTAAAACTCCTACTATTTCGCCGTTACCTGCTTCTAAATTAATCTTGTCAAGTACCGTAGTGTTCCTGTATTGTTTTGAAATATTGAAAGTTTCAATTACTTTCATTTTTATAATTCTCCTTCAGTCTCAATAATGCGTCATTTAAATTTTTGTTTTCTATTCTCTCTTTTATTGATGTAACAGCCAAGCTTACTGCAAAACAGATTCCAAAGCTTATAAAAAACATCAGCCATGCAAGAATATTGTCAACAGGAAACCATTTAAACAGCCGGATGCATAAGGCAAGTATTCCTATTACGCAGATAATCATTGAAGCTGTACGAAGTAAAATTGACATTCGTTTGATAATTACATCTGTAAAAAACAAAAATTTTAACAGGGTGATTGCAATTGAAACTCCCAAAAATTCAAATAAAGTTTTTAAAGTAAGTCCATTTGTTCCAAGTTGAAATAAGGATGAAATATCTTTGCCATCCTCTCCGAAAAGCAGGCTTAATATGCAAAGAATAAGAGTTGTTATTCCGAATATTGTAAATGCTTGACCTATGTATGAAAATATCGTTTTCTTTTCTTCCATCTTACTTTACCTCCATTATCCTTTTGAAGTTTTCTGCATACTGACGAGAACAAATCAACTGTTCGCCGTTATTAAGAGTGATTCTGATTTTTCGGTTTATTTCAGCTTTCAGGCTTTTAATCATATCTATGTTTACAAGGCAGGATTTACTTACTCTGAAAAAACCGTATTGCTTAAGCTGTTCTTCCAGTTCATATAATTTTGATTTTGATTCATATACCGTGTCTCGAGAATAAATAAAGCATTTTCTGTCTATGGACTCAATGTAATAAATCTGATCGAGATTAATAAGCAGAGTTTCATTTTTTATTTTAACTGTGATCTGCTTATTGATTATCATCGCAGCTGATACGATTCTGTCTATTTCAGGAGTAATCTTTTTGCAAGTAATTGAAATTTCGGTTTCTTTAATATTTTTATCTGTTTTAATATCGATCTTCACATCATCACCGTCCGTAAATAATATATTATAAATTGCTCGATTATTCAATATATTGTTACACAACTTGCCGTTTAAACTACATTAATTGCCATTCAATGAAATAGAATTATATATCACAATATTATTTTTTATCAAAATAGGTTACGCTGTAAATAGAGAAAAAGCTTTGGAGAATATAATTTTCTTCAAAGCTTTTTATATATTTTTATGATAAATAATGTTGTGTTGAAAATGTGGTGAATTGACAGAGTGGTATTATTAATACCGTTTCAGCTATTTAAAACAGTACTTCAGTATTAAAAGCGGTTATAAAGATTTACTGTATATAATTTTGTACAGCAAAGTATAGCAAAGACGGCTTAAACGCAGTGTTTAAGCCGTTTTTGCTTGGCAGGGGCAGAATGTGGTCATAAAAATGGAAGATAAGCTCTGGCATGTTGCGGCGTGTTGCAAGCGAAAAAGCTTCATTAACGCTTTCGCTAAGTCCTTCTTCTGATACATTTTTAACGCTTGTAAAATAAAAAAGGTTACTGCAATCAGTAACCTTTTTTGTGGTACGAGTGTTGATAACAGACTTATGAAAATATAGATTTTATCGGCAGTTACACACATTTTTCGCTCGCACATTTGTGATTTATTCAATTTCTCCGTAAAATAATAATGTAATCGGAGGAATTACAGATGAAAAACTTTATCAAGGAATTATATTATGGTAACATCGATCCACAGGCTCGCGGTTTTCAAAAGGGCAGTTACCTGCAAAAGCAAATGAATATTATTGCGGAAAATGAAGCTCTACTAACCGACAAGCTAACGGGCGATGAAAAGAAAGCGTTTTTATCTTTTGTCAATGCTTCAAATATCGTGTTAGGTGAATCGGAGCTTGACAGGTTTCTTGTTGGCTTCAGACTCGGAGCGAGATTTGCCTATGATACCTTTGTGGACAACGGCTCGCCGTACTGTGACTTTCTAAAGGAGGAGATAGAGTGAGAAATCCAAAATATCATCTTTATCTAACGCAAGATGAGCGCAGAATTATTATAGGCAGCCTTATCGAATTGAGAAATCGTCTTTTTTCGGAGGGCAGATACACAGATGTAATTGATGAACTGCTTGTCAAATTCACGAATGCCAAAGTCAAAAGAATCAAGGTTACGGAGGTCTGAGTAATGGCTACAAAGATTACATACACACAGCAGGGCGATTATTTTCTACCCGATTTGAAATTACCCGAACAGCCAAAGGTCGAAATCGGTATTTGGGGAAAGCGGCATTTGAAGTATATCAAGAATCACCGCCCAATCCTGTACACTAATTTGCTGACGAGCTGTAAGCTTACCAGCTATCTTGCCTACATTGATGAGGATGCGACAAATATGTTTGATTTGCTTGTCAATCAGCTTGCTAAGCAAGAATGTGTTACAGAACAGCTCAAAGCGGATAATCCAATGCTGTGGGTGCGTAAAATGAATAATATACGCAATCAAGCAAGCGAGATAGTTTGCAATGAAATAATCTTCCAGTAGCATTTGACTCCTAACTTTTCATGCAAAGGTTAGGAGTTTTTTTGTTTATCAATAAATATTGATTTATAAATAAAAAATGGTATAATAACGATAAAAGCTATTATATCCTAATAAAGGGTGATTGAATGATATCTTCTTTTTCTAAAACAATAAAGAATAGCAAAACGTATTATAAACCTAATGAAGATTATTATGTAAATGATGATCAAAACAGAATATATATATTGACAGATGGGGTTTCCAGAGATAGAGTAAATGATATTTATCCTATAAATAGTCCATCTCGCAAAGTTTCTGAAATTTTTTCTAAAGCTGTATTTCATTTTATTGCACACAAATTAAATGAGTATAATAATAAAGAAGTATTATTGCGCACTGCTATGATTGAAGGTAATAATGAAATCGCAAAATTTAACAGCAACTATAAAGGTGATTTTCTCCCAGGAACTGTTGGAATTATTTCAATTGTTTTTCAAGGATTTTTCTATTACGCATATATTGGAGATTGTTTTGGTATAAGACTCGCCAATAATCAAAAGATTATTTTTACCAACATTCAAACAGAATTAATTCATAAGCACATAAAAGAATACACAACTTATGAAATTAGAAATATTATTTGTAATAATATTAATCATCCATATTCGTACGGAGTGCTTAATGGAGATGATCGGGCATCCGATTTTATTGTTACGGGAAAGTTCCCTTTGAAACAAACGGAGACGATTCTCTTATTCTCTGACGGATTTGGAAAATATTTGGCTTCAAAAGATGCTGAAGAGTTATCATTATTAGATTTAGATATTCTATCTTATAAGGAAGATTATTTTTCTGATGACGATAAAACAATAATAAAAATATGTATTGAGGAAGGGGAAAAATGAAAACTATTAGGAAACTTGCAGTGTCTGTTATCATTTTTGGATTATGTTATTCATTGGAGAAAATAATTTTTGGACTATTGTTTTTTTCTGTAACTGGATTTCAACAGAATATGTTCAAAGAAACAGTGGTTGCATCAATTATTGGTTCTATAAACGAGGTGTATCCGAATGATATTAGGATTGTAACCCTATTTGCTATTCAATCAATTACAGAACTTATTATTTTTTCAGTATTTACGAGTTATGTGTTTGCGTATATTTTGAATAGAGAGCCTAGAATTGTATTTCCAGATAAGTTAGTGATTCGGCACAGAACAAGTGAAGGTTCAAAAGGAAATCTCTATTTATGCATTATGATTGGAAATAAAAGTCGAACAAAAATACATAATGCTGTGTGTACCTTGAGTTGTTATTATATTCAAGAAAACGACCCTAAGAAAACTAATGGCGAGTTTATGATAAAAATGGAACAACCATCAATAGATAATTATTTCAGGTTTTCTTGCGATGTTTCAACACTTCCTAAAAAAATTATAAAAGACTTTTATTCAAGTAATCCTATAGGATTGGAACACGATGTTATAAAAGTTTATTTATCTGGTAATCTTAATACTTTGGGGAATAGTTTTCTCCTTGAAAAAAGTTATAAAATTAGTGATATTACTATAGGTGAAAACTATATAGATCTTAAATATGATGTAGTTAATCCATTTACTGATAAAGTTTTATATCGAAAAGTAAAATGGAAAGAGATAAAAAGAGTTGATGATATAGACAAACAAAAGAAGCAGATTATTAAGAAAGAGCTAAAACAGATTATTGATTCTTAGCGAATATTTTTTGTGGTATTTTATTACATCCCTCCTGATTTACATCGGAAATCAGGAGGGATATTAATTTAATAGGAAAATACTTTTGTGAAATCACCTATGTAACCTATTTCTGTACCTGTAAAAGCATCACCTTTTTCGCATTTCGCTTCAACATCTACAGATTCGCAATTTTGTATTTGGGCAGCATTATTCCAAGATGAACCAATTATTCCTCCCGCTGAACATTGTGATAATTCTAATGAGTTTTCAATAACTGATAACACCATAGCGTTGTTACTGCAATTGCTTATGTTTATTGTGTCTAAGAAATTTGTGCCGACAATGCCTCCTGCTGCAACGCCATAATAATAGGAAAGTGCTTTAGCTTCTATTTTACCATTATTGCTACAGTTCACAATATTGAATCCGGTTCCTTGATTTGCGGAACCAATTATACCTCCGACCTCAACAGAACAATGTTCTCCTCCTTTTGATTTTACTGTGATTTTTCCATTATTTGTACAATCAGAAATTTGTTGTGAATCTGTATATGATGATCGAGAGCCAATTATTCCTCCTGCACGAACGCTGATTGATAATGAAGATCCTTTTGAGTATTCAGTATCAATTGATAAACTAACGTTATTTGTACAATTAATTAACTTTGTTCCTGAACAACATGCAATAAAAATTCCACAATACACGTCATTGTTACTATTTATTTTTACTGAACCATTTACAGTTAAATTCTTAATTTCTCCAAAACCTTGAGTTTCGGCAAACAGACCGTAATTCCCGTATCCGTCGTCAGTCAGTCCTGATATCTTTATAGAGTAATTTTGCCCTTCTAAACTACCTTTAAACGGATTATAGCGAGAACCAATCGGTATCCAATTCCCAAATGAAGATAAATCAATATCGTTCATTAAAACAAATTTCCCGGTAAGATTATTTCTAATATTATTAAAGTCCTCCGATGTGTATACCTTTGTATATCCCTCCCATTTATCCTTTACCGTGATAGTACAATCTGATTTTTTACCATTAGATGTTTTTGCTGTAATAGTGGCTGATCCTATAGACTTTGCCGTTACTTTACCATTAGAATCAACAGAAGCCACAGAAATATTATTACTGTACCATGTAACGCTTTTATCAGTAGTATTGCTTGGATTCACTGTTGCTGAAAGTTGATAAGTATCTCCCTCATTAAGTGTAAGCGTAGACTTGTTAAGACTAATTGACCTTGGTTCAATCGGTTTAACTGTAACCATACATTTGGCGTTTTTTCCATTATATGTTTTTGCGGTTATAGTAACTGTACCGGGAGAAATCGCCGTTACAGTACCATTTGATACAGTTGCAATGCTGATATCACTTGAAGTCCAAGTGATATCTTTCTTTGGTACGTCGTTCGGAGTAATAGTGGCAGTTAACATTTTTGTATCGCCAACATTCATTGAGAGCGTTGTTGAGCTTAGGGATACATTTGTAGGCTGACCAAAGTGATCTATCAAAGCTGCAAGATATTTTTGGATCGTTGTAGCATCGGAAATATTAATAGTTCCGTCACCGTTTGTATCAGCTAGGTCTTTTTGCGTATTATTAAGAAAAACTAAACCAACTAGATATTTTTGAACAGTAGTAGCATCAGAAATACTTACTATTCCATCAAGGTTTGTGTCACCGATACTATGTTTGTTTTCCACAGTAACTTCGCATACGACTTCAATATTTCCTTCTAATGAAATACAAAAGATATTTGTAGACCCTGATGAAATTCCAGTCACTTTGCCATATTCATCAACTTGCGCAACAGCAGGGTTCTCAGAATACCAAGTAATAGTTTTATTCGAAGCATTGCTTGGACCAACCGTAGCAGAAATATTTTTTGATTCATCAGTTTCTAAAGAAAGGAAATCAGTACTAAGCTTGATAGAATTCACTTTAATTAACTCATTATTTGTAAATTCACTCACAACACTTTCAACTATGTCAGAATTATGAAATAGATTTATATCATTTTTTGAATAATTGCTTCCAGAAATAATGTTTCCCGTATATTCATTTCCCTTAATAATCGGAATACTATTAAAGCAAATTGTCTTTGATGAATTATCAAAAGAATTAAAATCTGTAACGCTATACGCCATAGTTCCGTTTTCAGTAGCGGTGATCTTAATACTATAACTATCATCTGGTAATGTAATATACTTGATGTTGTTGCAAACTGTAGCAACGACATCACCATTGTTCTTTTCTACAACACTATCAGTGATTTGCAGTGCAATATCCCGAGTGTTTGTGTATATGGTAACATCTACAGGACAAGCAACTGTGACATTTTTTAACTTTGAATTTAAGATATAACCTTTATGACAACTTGCGTTCTGCCAATTCAGTTTAAGTATCTGCCAATTGTATATTTGATGCTCATATAATACATTGTTGCTTTGAAAAATCCTGTTAATTAGTGAACACTGGTTTTTTGAAAAGTATTCAATCATTTTGTCTGCTGTGTTCAACTGGATATTCTTATACATACTAAATGTTTCGCAGAATAATACGGCATTTTTCAGTGTAGGATTATTTCTAAAGGTTACTTCATTGGTTTCAAGCACATATTTTAAGTATCCAGCAGTTTTTGCGGTTGCAGACGCAGCAACAAATGAATTTGTAACATCGTCTGTACTGAATAATAAGTTGTCAATTCCTACGCCGATTGAATATCCGATTTTTGCACCTTCAATAAAAGCTACGATTTTTGTAGCTACTGCGGTACCAGCTTTGCTTAAATCCATGTTGTTGAAAATAAAGGCTTTTACCTTATTTTCAATAGAACTTTTAAACAAGAATTTGCCTATACTGATTCCGTTATCAACAACTTCCTCAATGATTTTATTCCTCATTTCAGTGTCATAATCAACATTCAAGTATTTGTCTATCGCAGTATAAAGCCAAGGGTTCTCCGTCTGACAGACATATGCCGTTTGCATTAGGACAACTTTGAATTCATCGGAAGTATCTTCGTATGCTTTTAGAATTGCCGAGTAATTCATTGTATCATACACAGATTTTACAATATCTGTTCCTTTGTTTAGGACATCAATAAATGTATTTGTTTTATCATATAGACTAAATACTGAATTTAACTTTTCTTTTGAAACTTTGTTCCCTAAAACATCTTCTACTAATTGAAATGTTGTTTTATCTGTAAAATCTCCTTTTTTAAACATCTTTTTTATCTTGCTTTCCTGCGTTGGCGTTAATTCAATTTCACTGTTAATTAAATCAATAATATCGTTAGCAACGGATCTCCATTCTGTATCGAGGTGAACATCAAAAGAATCCATTTGACCTTGTGCACTATCTTCACTTAAAACCATATCCGCTAAAACAGTATAATACGGGTTTTCAAATATTTCCCCTCTAACAGTTTTCCATAGTCTATACGTATCCTCTAATTCTCCATAGCTTTCTACAGCTATTTCTGCTAAATCAAAGTGATTAAGGTTGTTATGATATGTATTATTGTCGTCAGCATTTCCGATATAATCCAGATGCTTCTGAATGAATTCTTCTTCACCAATCTCAGTTAATGATTCATACCCTTCTGTGTATACAATCCAATCAGATTTGTCGCTTAATCCCCAGAAAATCTTATTGCCAACAAATAAACAGGTATTATCGAAAGTTATGCTATACTTAGAAGCATTTTCGAGATTATAAGCAGAAAAGGATAAAGTATTATCGTTAACATCCATAGAACTAAAACTTATCTCAACTTCTTCGTCAGTATCTATGTTGCTAAAAATAATCTTACTTGTATCATATTCTAACTCTTTTTTGATTAACAATGAATCATCAAATACAATTTGAAAATCATAATGATTATTATATAATACCATATTTGAAGAGCTATTTTCCGGATTCATTGATAAAATATTTTCATTTGAAGAGTAATATGTATCTGATAGTGTTTTTATTTCCTCTAAAGTGTAAGACATTCCATTTTTTGATGATTCAGAAATATCGGTATTTGCAAACTGATCATTAACTAATGTATCACAATACGAAAAAGCATTTTTTATGGGATCAGTTCTATACGTTCCAATGCCCGCTACGATTCTATTAGCATTACCTTCACAATCAATATACTCTCCATTCTCTTTTTTTTGCTTGATAGACTTAACATTCTTTCCAATATTAAAGCACGTATTCAGTTGCCCTGATCCATAAAACCCATTGAAACCGACAATACCTGCAGCATATGAACTAGCTCCTTTTTTTGCGTAGCTGTTAATGTTTCCATAATTAATTGAATAAAAAACTTCACCTGATGTTGCACCTACAATGCCACCAACGTTACAATTACCAGCGAAAGAACTATATGAATTATAGCTAATGGTTTGTCCGGCTACATTTCCATGATTTGTACATCGGACAATTGAGCCATATTCACCACTAATACCACCACAATATAAAAAATCACCTGCGATAGCATTAATATCTCCACGATTGACACAGTCTCTTACTTTCCCGTACACTGCACACGGATGACCTACAATCCCGCCACAACATACCGTGCTATCAGTTGCGTAACGCGAAGATGCATCAGCCTTTACATAAATTTTGGCGCTATTCTCGCATTTTGTAACATTTCCAAATCCTATAATACCACCCACATAAGCGTCGTTACAGTTGATTACACTGATAGATCCGTCACTACTACAATTGGTAATAATAGTATCCCCAGTGCTTTTTCCGGCTAATCCCCCAACATATACACCATATGAAGCTCCATATTCCTTCCATAAACTAACATAGTCAGTAGACGATTTATCAATTGAATAATCTATATTAACCAAATGCACATTTTTTACAGTGCTCTTTCCCAAAGCACCAAATAAACCATATACATCGCTTGTAAAAGAAACTTTGTTATCGTTTATAGTAAGATTATATATTTTATAACCGTTTCCATCATAAGTACCTATAAATGGCTCATTGGGCGTTTCTGGAAGGTCATTAATAAGTGTTGAACCCGTACTCGAACCAGTGCTTCCAATTGGCTGCCAATTAGAAAACTGTGTCATATCAATATCAGCTATTTGTTTAAAAAAACAATCCAAATGATTTCTAACATTGTTGAGTTGTTCTGGCGTAGAAACTAAATATGGATTATTCTTTGTTCCTTTTCCTCCAGAAAAATCTGAATAATTCTCATTTGTAGAAGCATTTGCACAAACAGGTATCAAAGCAAAGATTAATAGTACAATTAATAAAACTGATATTGTTTTCTTCAACATAGCAATTCTCCATTTCTTCAAAAAATGCGTGACCCAATCGAGCCACGCAGAAAAACGCAGCTCATCTGTCGCCAAACAAATTCTTAGCTATTTTTGAGAATGCTAAATAGAGCCTGCATTTTTACCGAAATAAAAATACATTCTCAAAAAATAGCATCACTATTAAAATTTGTTTGGCACTTTAATTATACCATAATTAGTGCCTAATTTCAATATTTTTTAGTAATTTGTTTCAGCATATTTATCGCACTGTTGGCAAACAACCGTTCGGCAGGGTATAATAAACTCACATCTTAATATTGTGAATAAGAGAACAAAGAAAGATATGAGATTACGCGCATCGGATGGAAGATACCCTGATTCGTATCTTCTGTTCGGTGCGCTTTGTTATTTATTCATATTTTTTCGCTTATCAACACAAAGTCCTGATTTTCGGACAATGGATTTTGTAGAATAAAAGAAAGTAAAAAAATTTTTAAAAAATTTTAAAAATTTGGAACAATTTAGGGGTAGAAACATCTATATAATATAGAGGTTTCTAACCTCGGGAAGGAGATGAATACAAATGCCAATCAAAATAAAGCACAAAAGCGGCGAGGTTACGCGGTACAAAAACGCCGAATATATCCCACTGTTTTACTTTTTGCCAAAATCCTTGCTTGACCGTTGCGGAGAGTTGCCGTTTCGGATATCTCGCTATCCGTATGAGCTGTTCCACGATTGGAGGCAGATTGAGCTGATAGAGAGCGACCAATTTAATCTGTTGATTAAGGGTGCTTTTCACTATCTCGTATGGCCGTATATGGGCTTGAATGCAGGACGGGAAATATACTCAGGTTATTATCCTGCTTGGAATTTTTCGCATATGCCGTCCTACTGGATAAAAGCCCTATACGATGCAGATGTGTTACCGTCGATAGAGGATGTTGTCAAGAACTTCACACCCGATACTTTATTCAATTTTGTCAGCGATGAATATGTTGACAATGTTTTGAAAGAGGTTGTGCCGCAGGCAATGAAAAAGTTCGGAATGAACGATATTATCGCCGTGACAAAGGAATATCCTTGCTTTGAGGATTTCGATGACCGACCCAGCAAACAGAAAACCGAGTTTAAAAACCGTTATTATCATAAAAAGACTAAGCATCCGATGACTTCTCTCGAATCATTCGAAGAGGAATACAAGGAAAAACACGATGATGCCGAGTGGGATATGATTGATGAGAGCTTTGATTTGGAAGGCGATTCGGCTTCAAAGATTGATTTAGAATGGTTTATGGCAACTCTGTCCGAAACGGATAGGCAGATTTTGCTGCTTCGTCTTGAAAAGTACACCTATCAGGAAATTGCGAACAAGGTTGGATACGCCACGCATAGTGCCGTGAAAAAACACATTGACAAAATTAAAGAAAAGTACCAAGCGTACGCAAACAAGAATAAAGGAACAGAATAGCACTTACTGATTGTTTTCGGTAGGTGTTATTTTTATTACCCAAAACAGAAGATTTCATATTTGAAAACTGCCACACTTTTTAGGGCAGTTTTAGTATTTTCGGGAGGTATTTTATTATGAAAAGATTTAAAGACAAAATTATTATCGGAATCGACCACGGTTACGGAAATATCAAGACCGCTAACCATTGTTTTTTAACAGGCGTTACGGCCCACGACAGCGAGCCGCTGTTTACAAAGGATATGCTTGTCTATGATGGCAAGTATTATCTTATCGGCGAAGGTCACAAGGAGTTTCTGCCTGAAAAGCAGAATGACGAGGATTACTATATCCTTACGCTCGCCGCTATCGCAACCGAGCTTGCCAATGAGGGATTGATCGAAGCGGACATTATTATCGCCGCAGGGTTGCCGCTGACTTGGACGAGCGGACAGAAATCCGCATTTGCCGCCTACCTTTCAAAGAACAAAGAGATAGATTTCACTTTTCGGAACGTAGAGTATCATATACGAGTCTGTGATGTCAGAATCTATCCGCAGGGTTATTCTGCGGTTGTTTCGATTAAATCCACGCTGAAAGGCTTGAGTATGGTTGCTGATATCGGCAACGGCACGATGAACACACTCTATCTTGTAAACGGCAGACCGCAGAGCGGTAAGATGTTCACAGAAAAGTTCGACACCTATCAATGCACTCTCGCTATTCGTGAAAACTTTATGCGCAAAACACGCCGAGAGTTG
This sequence comes from uncultured Ruminococcus sp., assembly GCA_944412525.1. Lineage (GTDB taxonomy): Bacteria > Bacillota > Clostridia > Oscillospirales > Acutalibacteraceae > Ruminococcoides. Next base: position 14,897 of record CALYBM010000112.1, read on the forward strand.
AACGATTATATCATTGACGAGGTGCTAAGAACCGGCACGGCAGATATTCCCGATTCAGACTTAGAAATCATTACCGCAATTGCGGAGGAATATGTTGCCGAAATTTTTCGCCGACTGCGGGAACACGGCTATGACGAAAGCACGATAAATCTCTACGTCTGCGGTGGAGGCGGTTGCCTGATTAAACATTTTTATCGTGGCAATCTTGATCGTGTGAAGTTCATTGATGATATATGTGCCGCCGCTAAAGGTTACGAATATCTTGCCGATGTGTACTTGAGAGCCGAGGCGAAGAATGAAGGATGAGTACAAAATGACAGTACGTTTTGACTTAACCGACGTCCGTGAACGTGCGCTTGCCGAGTATATGCAAACTCTCGACGTCAAAAAATACCAATCCCGCAACCGCTTTATTATTGAAGCACTTGCGGAGTATGTGGACAGTCAGTCGATTACCCGTGAACAGAACGAAAAGGACATCCGAAGTATTATCCGTGAGGAAATGCGGGCTTGCTTTGCGGAAGCAAACTACGTTCCGCAGCCAGTGACAAATGCACCGATTCTAACTGCCGAACAGCAGGAAGAAGCGGAGCAAGATATTTTGGATGACCTTAAGCTGTTTGATTGACGGCACGATGACGGCATTTCTACACAGAGAAGTTGAGGTTGACGGCAAAATGCCGTCACATCAGTATAATCATAAGATAAATATAAATTAGCAGTATAAGACACAGCAGAACGGTTGAAGTAACACTCCGTGGCTGTGTCTTATACTGTAGCAAGCAGGGAATTTGTACGGCAAATTCCACCCACAACAGCCCCAAAGCTGTTGTAAATCTTTAGGGACACCCTAACACCCGAAGAAAGAAGGTATATTATTGAACGATAAGAAAACGAGAATTGAGCTGCGGGTAACGCAGTCCGAGAAAAAGAAGATAGCCAAGCTCGCCGAGAGCTGCGGCTTATCTCAATCCGAATATGTTAGACAAAGGGCATTGGGCTACGCACCAAAATCGGTGCTGCCTGATGTCTTTTTTCATTTCCATCAAAAGCTCTGCCGATTATGTGATGAGGTAGCCGATAAGGTATCACCCGAAACGGAAGGCTGCTTGTTAGAGCTAGTAGATGAAATTCAACGGCAGTTGCTCTCGCCTGAAAAATCCGCTTCCAAACAAATTTGTCAGGAGGTGGCAGAATGGCAACAACAGGCTTCTGGCCCGTCAAAGGACGGTTAAAGGATGTAATCAACTACGCTGAGAATCCCGACAAAACTATCGAGCGCAAATATCTTGACGATGACTTAGCCGCCGCACTCAGCTATGTTGAGGACGGAAGTAAAACCGATCAAACGATGTATGTCAGCGGAATTAACTGCCCGAAAAAGAGAGCCTACGAGCAGATGATGATAACCAAACGCCGTTACGGTAAACTCGGCGGCAATGTTGCCTATCACGGTTATCAGAGCTTTCAGACAGGAGAGGTAACGCCGGAGGAAGCACACCGCATTGGCATTGAAACCGCCAAACGAATGTGGGGCGATGATTATGAGATTGTAGTGACTACACATCTGAATACAGACAACATTCATAATCACATTGTCCTGAATAGCGTGTCCTTTCGTACAGGGCGGAAGTTTGAAAATCATATTTCCGACCATTACAAGCTGCGTGAGATTTCCGACGAGGTATGCCGAGAATGCGGCAAATCTATTATTGAGAACGCCCCTTTTTATAAAAGCGGTAAGAAAGCTTATTGGATTCGCAAAAGCGGACAGATGCCGCACAGAGATATCCTGCGTAAAGATGTTGATGAAGCTCTTGCAAACACATATAACCCGGTGGACTTTGAAGCATATATGCAGTCACTCGGCTATCGTTTTGTGCGCAACTTCAAATATGAACATCCGTCTGTTGTCGCACCCGATTGGCAAAAGCCCGTAAGGATAAGTAGCCTCGGTAAAGATTATTCAAGGCAAGCTATCTTAACCCGACTTCGTAAACAGCACGAGGACAGATACTTTATGGATTTCTACACGCCGAGGTCGTATGTGCGCAGAACACCGCTGATTCTGGTTATACGGAACTATGAAAAGGAGCATACACCAGACCTTATCACTTCGCTGTTTGAACTGATTATCACTATCGCCAAAATCTGCACAGACTCAAATGTTAAAAAGGCAGATTATCGTCCGCTGTCGCCTGATTTGCGGGCTGAAATCATTAATCTTGACCGAACACTTGAAGAATACCATTTTCTCTCGATCAATTCATTGAATCTGCAGAAGATTTTATAGCTTGCAAGGCTGAAATTATCGGGAAGATTGAAAGCTACGAAGCCGAGCGTCAGCATATCCGCAATCAAATACGCAGAGCGAAAACACCTGAAGAGGATCATTCTCTGAAAGAAAAATCAAGAGAAATCACCAAAAAGCTAACGCCCTTACGCAAGCAGCTAAAAATCTGCGAGCGTATTGAAAACAAAATGCCTCGGCTTCGAGCTTTGATTGAGCAGGAAAAGCTGTTGGAGCAAGGCAGATACAAGTACAAATATCAACAACAAAACAATAAAGAAAGAGGTTATACACGATGACAAATATATCAATCAATAAATTACACGAATTCAAAAATCACCCTTACAAGGTGCTCGACAATGACGAGATGAACAGCCTGATTGAGAGCGTTCAGGAGCAGGGTGTTATGTCGCCGCTGATTGTTCGCCCGCTTGAGGAAACGACGGATGAATATGAAATAATATCGGGACACCGCCGCTTCCGTGCGGCGCAGAAGGTGGGGTTTACAGAAGTCCCTACCTTCATACGTCCTGTCAGCCGTGACGAAGCGGCTATAATGCTTGTAGACAGCAATCTCCACCGTGAGCATATTCTGCCCTCGGAGAAGGCTTTCGCCTACAAGATGAAATATGAAGCGTTACGACATCAAGGTGCTTCGTCCCAACTTGGGACAAAGTTAAGAACAGATGAATTACTTGCACAGGAAAGTGGCGAAAGTCGAAATCAAATTCACCGGTATATCCGCCTGACAAAGCTCATTCCCGAAATTCTCAATATGGTTGATGAACAGCGGATAGCTTTTTCCGTTGGCGTAGAGTTATCCTACTTAGCTGAATATGAGCAGCAGAATTTGTTTGAAGTTATAGAGTTAGAGGATAAAACGCCTTCGCTTTCACAGGCGATCCAAATGAAGAAGCTTTCGCAGGCGGGTACACTTGACAGCGAAACTATCGGCAGAATTGTCTCCGAGGAAAAGCCTAATCAGCGTGAGAAAATCAGCTTTCGGCTTGACGAGTTGAGCAAGTATTTTCCTAAGAAATACACTTCGCAGGATATTTACAAAAGAATGCTGAAATTAGCGCAGGACGATTACAGGCGCAGACAGAGAAACAGGGAGGAACGATAATGAGCATTATACAGTCTTTATATGGCAACGATCACGAATACAAGGTTAACGGCGCTACCTACATTGTTTCGGCGGCGTTCAAGCACACAGGGCGGAAAGAGAATAACACTTCTTTCCCGTCTTGCGTTAAGAAAATACTGACTGGCGATCTCACACATTTGAGTATCACTGAGGAAGATGATACAATCACAGTAGAAAATGTGTGTTCGGCTGTCGGAAAGGAGGATAACATTGCAGTCGAAGAAGCAAGCTAAAGCAGGCATTACAGCTCTTTATTGTCGATTATCGAGAGATGATGGAGCAGAAGGTGAGAGCAATTCAATCGGTACGCAGAAGAAACTGTTAAAACAGTATGCTAAAGAACACGGTATTGATAATACTCGCTATTATGTTGACGACGGTTATACAGGCACCAACTTTGCTGGGGTTAGATAGCGATACTTTTTACATCTACCATGTTGCGGCGGTCATGGTTGACAACTTGCGTCGGCTCCTGCTCGGTATCAACCTGTCCGACAAAGCTATAATGGATTTC
>CALYBM010000113.1 GCA_944412525.1 uncultured Ruminococcus sp.
TTTTATGCCGCATTGCAAAATAATAATATTTTAAACAAATAAAAAACAGCCGCTCAGATTTAATTTTATCTGAACGGCTGTTTTTCTTTGAAAAACATTAAAAACAATATCTCAAATACCATCAATACAATACGATTGTATCATCAATTTATTATTTTGTCAATTAAAAAATTAAAAAATATAATAAATTGTCAAAATATTTTTCTGATACTTTTATAATTATTACAAAACTGAAAATCTGTATAAAAGTAGTAAATTTTTATATTTAAGAATTGTTTTAGTTATTTTTAGTAAATAAACATAATTAAAAGTTTATACTTCCGTCGTCATTGTTTGAAAGAATTTTTACAGCTAATTTTTGAATATTTGTAGCATCATTTACAGTTACATTTCCGTCTGAATCAGTATCAGCTGTAATCTGATCAACAGTTCCGTACGGTAATTTAGCCAAATATATCTGTACTAAAGTCGCGTCTGTAACAGTTATTTTTCCGTTATGGTCAACGTCGCCTAAATAATATTTTAAATTATCTATAGCTGTGTTAAGTTCTTCACATACGGTGTTTATATCTTTTTGCTGTGATGTTGAAACAGAAAGTGTTGCCAAAGCTGAGTCTAATTTTTCTCTCATTTCATTAAAGCTTTTTACGGTATAAATATTTTCTTTAATTTCCTGAGCGGCTTTTACTGCCGAATTTAAAGCTGTTGTATCTGTTGTAAACAGATTTATTTCGGCGGCACTGATATAGAGATCTGCTTTATCTCCTAATGTTGATGTTGCATAAAGTCTTATTCTCTTAGCCTCAACAGGAACATCAAATATGCAAAGTTTTTCATCTTTGTTTCCCTGCCATATGCCGCTTCCGCCGGGAACATCAATAAAGTTTTCACCTGTATCGTCGGTGCTGTACTTAATTTTATATGATGTTATTACTCCGTTAACATTTTCTCCGTTTCTGGGAAGATAAGAAACAGCGGCAACATTTGCTGTATTTTCATCGTTTATTGTAATGGTTATGTAGTTGTCTTTTCCGTTTTCAGAAATGACAGGCATTTCTCCCTCGGAGCTGTTCCAGTAAGTATGCCACATTGTATCCGCATTTCCGTCTAATGCATTTGATGGATTATCTCCGTTGTGATAGTTTGGAGCATCTGCTGTCAGATTGCTTTGTGGGATTTTTGCAAGGTCAAGGCTTATGTTTTCTCTTCCGATAGGAATAAGCTTGTTTAAAGCGTCGCTTAAGCTTTCTGTTGCTGAGATTATCTCCTCATCTGTAGATAACTTGGAAGTATAAATCTCAGAAGCAAATTTGAGTTCCTGACTAAAGTATGCAGAGGAAACAGCTGTATACTCGGAAGTGTCAATAAGTTTTGCCTCGTCCAGCTTTTCCTTTAAAGATTCTTTAAGCGGATTATCAGGCTGACCGTTATCGTAACCGAACTGCTCGTCAAGGTACTTAATTCTTTCAAGTGTGTAGTTGATTATCTGGTTCGGGTCGCTTGTGTTTGAAGATGGGATACGATTGTAGATTTCCAAATCTCTGTCAAAAACTTCCTTAGGAATGTCACCGATAAAATCGTTAAGGGTCTTTATAAAATTCTTTTCACTGAGCACAGTATTTCTAAGTTCTGCATATCTTGCGGCAATATCATCATAGAAGTTGTTGTAAACTCTTTCCCATAACAGGGAATTAGTACCGTGGTCGGGACCTTTGTATTCGTGTGTAAGCATCCAGTCTATGGTGTTGTAATGGCTGCCGTTCCAATAAATACCGAAGGTGGAGTCCATATCATAGACAGACGGGAACCACTGCTGTCCGTCATAAGTAGCCATAAGCATATTCTTTTCCCAGTTATCGGTACCGCATATAAACAGCATATACACATAGTAGTCTATGCAGGAATCATAGTCGAGATAGTCTGTGAACATATTTTTAAATTCTTCATCAGAACGGTTGCTTACAAAATCAATAACGTTATCAAATGAGGTTTTCACCCACTCTACATTTTCTTCCTCAGGGTCGGGATATTCAATTGTCCAGTCGCTTCCATTGTATATTCCGGGCTGTGTAAAGTTGCATGAACCCTCGTGGGATTCGCCGCCAAGCAAAGCTTCCTTTTCGCCGTCGCCCATAGCAAACTGCCAGTCGTCCTTTGGAATGTTGAAGGTGTAAAGACCCTCATATTTTCCGTTAATGTAAACTTTTACAGGGAAACCGTCGATAGCTCCGCCGTTTGGTGCGTCCAAAAGCTGTTGGTAAGTTGATTCACGGGAATCAACTATTTGTCCCCAAAGTTTTGCTCCTAAAACATTTCTTGTGTGGGAATGGTCCATATAGTTGGCTTTAAGTACGTATTTGTTTTCTTTACCCCAGCCGTCTTGCATCTCGACTTTGTACTTTCCGTCAAACAAGTTGTCCTCGTAAAGTTTTATAGTAAAGTTTTTCTTAGGGTATGTCATTGAACTGTTTCCCTGAAGCTTTAAATTTGCATAAACGTCAAACTCAAGTCCTGTTTTAGGGTCCGAATACGTTGCAGTTGCGTTTGCTGTGTAGTCCTTTGTGTTTCTGCCTATTACGTCACGAATATTGAGAGTTGTGTCGTCAGCGTCACCGTAGTTATTGTAGTCGGTAAAGTTTAGTACAGGAATATCAAGTTCTTCCTCGGGAAGCTTGCCGCTGTCTGCCGGAGCCGGGTTTCCCTGTCCGAGGGATTGATAATCAACTCCGTTTTCAATGCAGTATTCCTCAATTGCGGTATTGTCATAACCTTTAACAGTTAAAAAATACTTATCATAATACCAAGTTGCAGTGTTTCTTACAAATCCGAAAGCGTAAGCTCCTATTTTGTCTACAGTTTTTCCGGTTTCTACTGTGTCAAGGTTAGAGCAGCTTAAAAAAGCTCTTTCTCCTATTTCAGTGACAGTATCGGGAAGTACGATTTCCCTAAGACTGATACAGCCTTCAAAGGCACTTGTTCCTATTCTTAATGTGCTGTTTTTCTCTATGCTTACCTTGCTGAGTTTTGAGCATTTGAAGAAGGCATAGTCGTCTATCACTTCTATTGTTTCCGGCAAGGTGATTTCAGTGATATTTGTGTTCATAAAGAAAGCAAATTCACCGATTTGAGAAACCGCATATCCGTCAATAGTGTCAGGCACAGTAACCTGAGAATCTGTTCCGGTATACCCGGTAATTACTGCTTTATCTCCTGACAGGGAATAGGTAAAGCTTGCGTCATTTGTTTCTGCCTGTACGGATATTCCCTGCGGCAATGCTGTGGAAAATACAGAAATAAGCATTACTGCAGAAAGAATAGCCGACAGAATTTTGTGAGTTTTCCTGTTCATAAATTATTCTCCCTTTACATTTAGAATAAATGATTTAACAGTATCAATATAGCATTTTTATACTTTTTATTCAAGAATGTTTTTTACTAAATTATCACATATTGTTTTGAGTATTCTACACAAACATCGATGTTTGTTAAAATAATATTTAACACTATTTACAAATTAACATAAAAAAACAGGCAGAATAAAAACATTTTAAGTTCTGCTTCTGCCTGCTGTATTTAAATATTAATTTGTTGAAAATTAAATTCTTACGGATATTCCTTTTTCCGAAAGATATTTTTTTAATTGCGGAATAGGTACTTCTCCGAAATGGAAAAGCGACGCCGCCAAAACCGCATCTGCCTTTCCTATTGTAAATGCGTCATAAAAATGTTCTAAAGCACCTGCTCCTCCGCTGGCAATAACCGGAATTCCCACGCTTTGTGAAACTGCTCTGGTAAGCTCTATATCGTATCCTTTTTTCTGTCCGTCCTCGTCCATACTTGTAAGAAGTATTTCGCCTGCACCTCTTTTTTCACATTCAATTGCCCATTTTACAGCGTCAAGGCCCACAGGCGTTCTGCCGCCGTTTATATATACTTCCCAGCCTCCGTTTTCACATCGTTTGGCGTCAATAGCTGCCACTACGCATTGGCTTCCGAATTTATATGAAGCTTCGTTTATTATATCAGGATTTTTTACCGCCGCTGAATTTACCGAAACCTTGTCTGCACCGGCTCTCAAAATTGCTTTAAAATCATCTTTTGTTCTTATTCCTCCGCCTACGGTGAACGGAATGAAAATCGAGTCGGCTACCCGTGATACAATGTCCACCATTATATTGCGTGCGTCTGAAGATGCAGTTATGTCGAGAAGAACCAGCTCGTCTGCTCCCTGACGGTCATATTGAATTGCACTTTCCACCGGATCTCCTGCGTCAACAAGATTTACAAAGCTCATTCCTTTTACAACACGTCCGTTTTTAACATCGAGGCAGGGGATTATTCTTTTGGCATACATATTTAATGCTCCTATCTATCGTATTATTTTTACAGTGTCATGTCCGCAAAGTTTTTAAGTATCTTCAGTCCCACATCTCCGCTTTTTTCAGGGTGGAACTGCGTTGCGTGAATATTTTTGTATTGTACAGCCGCATGAATTTCTGTAGAATAAAAAGTTTGTGCACTGACTATGTCTTTATTTTCGGCGGTTAAATAGTAGGAATGAACAAAGTATACAAAAGGATTTCCCTCTATACCTTTGAACAAACCGTCTTTTTTTCTTATATCCAAGCTGTTCCAGCCCATATGAGGTACCTTAATTCCTTTGCCTGAAGGAATTTTAGTGATTGTTCCTTTTAAAAGAGAAAGACCAACGGCGTTGGGACTTTCCTCGCTTTTAGGAAAAAGAAGCTGAAGCCCAAGACAAATACCCATAAAGGGTTTTTCTGTTTTTACATAATTTTTTATAACGTCGGTGAGATTTGATTTTTCTATGTTGTCCATACAGTCTCCGAAAGAGCCGACTCCCGGAAGAATTGCTCCCTGTGCTTTGTTTATTATTTGAGGGTCGCTTGTGAGAACACAGTCGCAACCGATGTGTCTGAGTGCCTTCATCACGCTTTGAATATTACCGGCACCATAGTCTATAACAGCTATCATATTGACCTCCGAATTTAATATGTTGAATTGTTTAATATATTAGCATATTAAAGCGAAAAAA
>CALYBM010000114.1 GCA_944412525.1 uncultured Ruminococcus sp.
TCTTCTTTTCAGACGTTCAATAAATTCATATTCTTTTTTTCCGTCAGCAGTTACAGTAGTAATCATTTTGTTACAGCCTCCAATTTTTTCTGAAGTTGCTCAATTTCATATTTTCTCAGTTTAAGGCTTGCGGTATTTGCAATAAGTCTTGCTGAAATATCCGTTACCCATTCAATTACTTCAAGCCCGTTTGCCTTTAGAGTTGAACCGGTTTCAACAATATCAACTATTCCGTCTGCAAGCCCTACAAGAGGAGCAAGCTCAACAGAGCCTTCTATTTTTATTATCCTCACATCCATATTCTTATCATCAAAGAAAGAGCGGGTTACTTTAGGATATTTTGTAGCTATCGTCTTTGTATTGTATCCGCTGTAGAAGTCATAATCCTTTTTTGTCGCAAGAGCAAAACGACATTTCCCAAATCCTAAATCAAGGAGTTCATAAAATGAGGTTCCGTTTTCAAGTATTGTGTCCTTGCCGACAACTCCCAAATCGCACACACCGTGTTCAACATATGTAATAACATCTGCAGCCTTAGCAAGCACAACCTCAAACTCGTTGTCACCGACAGGTAAAATAAGTCGTCTGCCCTTGTTTTTGACCTCATCGCAGTTATAACCGATTTTTTCAAAAAGCTCTATCGTCGTTTTTTCAAGTCTGCCCTTGGTTAGGGCAATTCTTAATGGTTTCATTTCTAAAATCCTTTCAATTTAAGCTTGCGGTAAATCAACCGACGGTTTTAACCTCTGCTATTCCACGCTTTAAAGCAAATTCTTTAGTCTGCTCAAGAGTAGGCAAAACGCTGAACAATGCTTTTTTACCCTCTTTGTTAAGTTTTTCAACCAAATTAATTGCTTCGATTTCGTGACCGTCGTTAGCAAAGACAAGTATATCGGGATTATCTGAATAACTTACCTCATTATCGGTGAGCTGTTTTATTGTGATTGCATCGGTATCAACGGCAAAACCCGCAGCACCCATCGGAGCGTCAAATTCCGAGAGAAGCTCGTCGTAGCGTCCGCCCGAGATGACTGCGTCCCCGATTCCATTTATGTAACCTGTAAACACAATACCCGTATAATAATCATTTCTCTGAACAAATCCGAGGTCGATAATAAGTTTGTTTCCGAGTGAAAGCGGACTTAAATTGCTGTAAATTTTATGCAGATATTCAAGTGATTCAAGAGCGTTAGTCCCCTCGCAGATTTCATATGCCTTTTCAAATACCTCTTCCCCGCCGAAAAGGGACGGCAGGCTGCGGATTGCGTTTACCGCCCTGCACGGAGCAAGCCTGTCTAAAAGGTTGTTAAGTGCGGAGTAATTTTTTCCCTCTATCGAGACACGGATTTTTTCTTTATAATCGTCATCAATATCGAGTTCATTTGAAAGAGCGTCAAACACACCTGCGTGACCGAGTTCTATTCTGTAATCATCTGCAACAGAAGAAATACTGCTCAAAGCGGTAGTAAGAACTTCAAGGTCGGCTCTTATGCCTTTTACTCCGATAAGCTCTACTCCCATCTGCAAAAACTCGTTTCGTCTGCCTGTTAATGTCGGGTTATTGCGATAAACTGCCTGCTTATAATAAAGACGAACCGGAAGAATACTGTTTTTTAACCTTGAAGAAACCATGCGTGCGATTGGAAGAGTTGAATCGGGACGGGCAACCAGTATTCTGCCCTTATTATCAGTCATTTTGTACATCATCTCTTGAGAAATTCCGCTGCACGGAAGAGAAAAAACATCGTAGAATTCAATTCCCGGTGTAATTACTCTTTTAAATCCTCTTGAAACAAAGACCTTTTCGATTTTGCCGCATACATCGTCCATCGCCGAACATTCCGCAAACAAAAAGTCCTTTGTACCCTCGGGTGTAATAGTTAAATATTTTTTCATAACAACCTCTCCGGCATTCCGGCATATAAATTATTATTCCTTAAAATTACAGACTCATAAGCTATATCAGAAAAACTCACTGTGACTGTAAAATCACAGTGAATTTTCTAACGCTTTACCGTGCTAATACGCTAATATATTATCACAGTAAATTGTGTTTGTCAATTACTTTTTATTTTTATCGTCGCTGCCCGAATCGTCTTTTTCTTCATTTTCATGTGATTCGGATTTATCAAGACCGATCATCTTCTTAAATTTTTGTTTTTGAAGCGCTTCGGCTTCTTCCCTCAGCTTTTTCTGTTCAGCAGCGATTTTTTGATAGTTTAATACCTCAAAATCAAGAGCTTCCTGAGCTATTTTACCCTTTTCCTCAATCTTGTTTTTTGTTTTTTTGGATACAAGTGAATATATGACTGCAAATATCGGAGTGCCCAGTATAAATCCCGCAAGTCCGAACAAAGCACCGCCTAAGATAACACTGAAAAGTACCCAAAAGCTTGAAAGGCCTACCTGATTTCCGATAATCTTCGGCTTAAACAGATTTCCGTCGAGCTGCTGAATTATTACTATGATTATAACAAACTTTATCATATCCCAAGGATTTATGAGGAATAAAATAAACGCACTCGGTATGGCGCCGATAAACGGTCCGAAAAACGGAATTATATTGGTAACGCCGATTAAAACAGCTATTAAAGGGGCGTAAGGAACACCCAATATCGACATTGCAACAAATGTAAGCAATCCGACAAAAGCGGAGTCAATTATATCTCCTACAAGAAATCTACCGCACTTTGTATCGGTAATATCGACTATTTCGTATATTTTGGGCAGATATTTTATCGGCACAAATGCAACGGTAAGACGCTTTACAAGTCTGCAAAGATGTTCTTTTGCCGCGAGGAAATATACAGAAATAACTATGCTCATAACAAAGTTATAAACCCCTGTTGATGTACTTGTCACCATACCGAAAAGTGCTTCACCTGTTTTGCCTGCGAGCTGTGAGATATTATCCATTGATAGAATCTTAAGGATTTCATTCATAAATGTGTTAATCATGTCTTCCTTGTTTATACCCGCACTAAAGGACGAATTTAGCCAATCAATAATACTCTCGATATTAAGCATAAGTGCATCGTAATAATCAGGGAATACCTTGGCAAGACTTGAAATGTTTTCAATAATCTGCGGAACTACAATCCATATCATCGCTACAATGATTGCGGTAATTAATGTGTATGTGCAAATTATTGCCAATGGTTTTTTGAAAGCCGCAAAAATCTTTCGTTTGCTTCCCATTTTACCAAACGCTTTTGAGTAAAAGAACTTGTAAGGGAAATTCAGAAGGTAGGCAAATAAAAATCCAACTATAAACGGATTTAATATCTCAGCTATTCTTACAATTATTCCCCATAAAATGCTGATGTTGTCCTTTAGAAACAGCAAAAACACGGTAAATGTTATTGCGATCAGAATGGTTTTGATGGACGCAAATTTTTTCAAGTACATCACTCCTTAAAATAGAGAAATCTGAGAGCTTTCCGGCATTCCCGCAAGCACTCCTACTTCTTTTAAAGTTTCGATAACTGCCTTGGTAACCTTGGTTTTTACCTGCATATCTTCTATGGACAGGTATTTATATTTTTTTCCTGCCTCGGCAAGAGCAATAGCTGCTGCTTCTCCCACTCCCGGCAAAGAAGAAAACGGAAGCCTGATTTTTCCGTCCTCGACGGTAAACATCTTAGCCTCTGATTTGTAAACATCAACAGGAAGCACCTCTATTCCCCTTGCAAGCATCTCATTTAAAATCTGAAGCGTTGAATACTCGGCGTCGTCTTTGGCTGTTGACTCGTGAATACTTTGCTTGTGTTTGATTTGATTCATCTTTTCTCTTACCGCCTTTTTGCCTTTCATGGCTGCGGCACCGTCGAGGTTTTCACTTCTGACGGTAAAATATGCGGCATAATATTCCGTTGGTCTGTGCACCTTGTACCAACCGAGCCTTAGAGTAGAAATCATATAAGCGGCAGCGTGAGCTTTAGGAAACATATATTTAATCTTCATACAGGAATCTATATACCATTCGGGAACATTATGCTCACGCATAGCCTTAAAATGTTCTTCCGTGAGCAGCTTTGTCGCATTTCCCTTACGAACGATTTCCATAATCTTAAATGCCATACCTGGTTCAAGACCCTTGTGCATTAAGTATGTCATAATCGAGTCACGGGTACCTATTACTTCGGAGATTGTACAGGTTCCGTTATGAATCAAATCCTGGGCATTGCCGAGCCAAACATCGGTACCGTGAGAAAGACCTGCAATCTGCAAAAGGTCAGAAAAAGTTTTTGGCTGGGCCTCAATTAACATTCCGCGCACAAAACCCGTGCCGCATTCGGGCAGGCTGAAAGTGCCTGTTTTTGAATCAATGTCCTCTTCGGTTACCCCTAAAGCTTTGGGAGATGTAAAAAGCGACATTACTTCGGGATCGCTCATCGAAACTTTCATAACGGGTATTCCGGTAAACATCTCAAGATAGTGATAAATTGTAGGCACATCGTGTCCGAGCTCATCAAGCTTTGTAATCGTATCATGTATGGAATGGAAATCAAAATGCGTTGTAATGTTATCCGAGTTCACATCGTTTGCAGGATGCTGAACGGGACAAAAATCATATACATCATACGCTCTGGGCACTACAACCATACCGCCGGGATGCTGACCCGTTGTACGCTTAACACCTGTACATCCCATAGCAAGGCGTTTTTCCTCTGCCTTGTGAAAGTTAATGCCGCGCTCCTGAGCGTATTTTTTTACAAAACCTATTGCAGTTTTCTCTGCAACAGTAGCTATGGTACCTGCTTTAAACACTTTGTCTTTTCCGAACAGTTCTTCCGTGTATCTGTGTGACTTGGACTGATATTCGCCGCTGAAATTAAGGTCGATATCAGGCACCTTGTCGCCCTTAAATCCCAAGAATGTTTCAAACGGAATTTCGTGACCGTCCTGATCCATTCTTGTACCGCATTCGGGACAATCCTTTGGAGGCAAGTCAAATCCCGAACCGTAGCTTCCGTCTGTGATAAATTCACTGTGCTTGCAGTTCGGACAGATGTAATGCGGACAAAGCGGATTAACCTCAGATATACCCGACATTGTGGCTACAAACGATGACCCTACAGAACCTCTGGAGCCGACAAGATAACCGTGCGCTTCACTGTCGGCAACCAGCTTCTGAGCCGTCATATACAAAACAGAGAAGCCGTATGTGGTAATCGAATTAAGCTCCTTATCAAGACGAGCCTTTACAATTTCGGGTAGAGGATCGCCGTACTTTTCTTTTGCTCTTTTCCAAGTAATATCTATGAGCTGTTCCTGTGCACCCTCAATATCAGGCGGAAACGTTCCGTTCGGAATAGGACGCACACTCTCGCACATATCGGCAATTTTATTCGGATTTTCAACTACATACTCGTACGCCTTGTCCTTGCCGAGCCATTCAAACTCCTTAAGCATTTCCGCTGTTGTTCTGAAATACAGCGGCGCCTGATCCTCAGCATCTTTAAAGCCTTGTCCTGCCATAAGAATTTTTCTGAAATCGGCGTCAGTCGGATCCATAAAATGAACATCACAAGTCGCGCAGACAGGCTTACCGAGTTCTTTTGCAAGTTTAATTATTGTACGGTCAATTTCATGAAGCTCATCTTCGGTTTCAAATCTTCCGTCCCTTATCATAAAAGCATTATTTCCCGTAGGCTGGATTTCAAGATAATCGTAAAAAGACGCTATTTGCTTTAACTCGCCCCACGGCTTTCCTGCTAATATGCTCTCATAAAGCTGACCTGCACAGCAGGCTGAACCGATTATAAGACCCTCGCGATTTTTTATAAGCTCGCTTTTGGGGATTCTCGGCTTTTTATAAAAATAATTGAGATGACTGTACGAAATCAATTTATAAAGGTTTTTCAAGCCTGTTTTATTCTTTACAAGAATAATTTGATGATAAGTGGGCAGCTTTTTAAAATCACCGCCTGCTATTTTAGTGTTTATTTCATTAGTATTTGTAATATTGTAATCATCACGCAGACGATTACAGAGATTGATAAAAATTCTTGCCAAAATTTCGGCATCGTCGCAAGCTCTGTGATGATTAAACTCGCCCAAACGAAGATATTTTGCAACCGTATCAAGCTTGCAGTTTTTTATATCGGGCAAAATCGCACGGGAAATTGCGACAGTATCTATTGATGTAAAATTATATTCTCTGCCCATATTGTCACAGGCGTTGCGAATGAATGAAGTATCAAACGGTGCGTTGTGTGCAACCAAAACATTATCACCCGCAAAATCAAGAAACGCGGATACTGCTTCACTTTGCGACGGTGCGTCCTTTACCATAGAGTCGGTTATGCCTGTCAGCTCCGTAATTTTACGAGGGATAGGCATTTCAGGATTTGCAAAAGTTGAAAAAGTATCTGTTACAACACCGTTTTCAACCTTTACTGCACCGATTTCCGTTATTTTGTCACGGGCGGCTGAAAGTCCCGTAGTTTCAATATCAAAGCAGATAAATGTTGAGTCAAGCGGTGCGTCGGAGTCGCCCTTTACGGATTCAACAAGGTCGTCCATAAAATATGCCTCAAGGCCGTAAATGACTTTAATCTTCTCTTCATCTTTATTGATTTTATCGGCGGCTTTCATTGCATCGGGAAATGCCTGAGCAACACCGTGATCGGTAATTGCAATGGCTTTGTGTCCCCATTTATACGCACGTTCAACAAGTGCTCCCGCCGAGGTAACAGCGTCCATCTGAGACATATTGGTGTGAAGATGAAGTTCAACACGCTTTTTTTCCGCTTTGTCTACAACGCTTACCTTTTGAGCTGAACCTATTGAAGTTGCTTTTACAACAAGCTCGCCCGCATATTTGTCGTATTCAACATCGCCCATAACGGCAATTGTATCACCCTTGCGGATTGAATCAACAGACGCAGATTCCTTTATTGTATTGAACACCTTAACGGTTGTTGAACCTGTGTAATCGGTTATATCTATAGTAAAGATATTTTTATCGCCTGATTTTGTTATCTTTTTCTCAATATCAAAAACATCGCCCCAAATTACTACTCTGCCCGAATCTCCCGCAACAGAGCTTATGGGAATCATTTTGCCCCTGATGCTTCTTCCGTACAGCGGACGAATTGATGAGGAAATAATTTGAGGAGTTAAAAACTTGCCTTCTCTTATTTCAATTTCCTCGGCAGTGTTTTCAAAATGCTTTTTCTTGACTTCCTTAGAATTCTCCGATTCCTCTCTGTAAAACTCCGCGGCTTTTGCAAGGCTTTCTCTGTTTGCCTGTTCCTGTGCGTTTTTTATTGCGTCAATATATTCGGTACTGTCTGCATCGACTTCAAATGTTCCGCAATACTGCACATAAATATTTAAGTCAAACTCTTCAAAAACAAGTCTTGAAAGCGCTTTGTCAAATCCCTTTGCATCGAGGAGGTTTTTTCCGCCGTTTTGCAGATTTATTGTAAGCGTATTGCCCTCAAACTTTACCTCTGCATTGTTTAAAGTACCGTTTATGCTGGGTATGTCATGTTTTACGGCAAGGTACAGCTGAGGAAAATAATCAGCCGAAAACATACTCGGCAAAAACTTTGGTTTTATAACGGCAGAAGAAAGGCTGAGAAGCTTCGCAATTTTGTGTTCGGCATCAAAAATGTTATCACGCGAAACAAGCCCGTTAAATTTCACTGTTAATGCAATAGAGCGGGCTTTTGAAAAGATATTCAATTTTAAAATTTCACCGTTTGCAACCTCCTGCGGAAAATCAGAGGCGTTAAAAAGCGAACTAAAAACTTCACCCAAGGTTTTCATATAATTCCTTCTGACTGTTAATTCTTTCTGATTATTTGCTTATTATTAATTTTTAATCCCGATTATAAATTATTTGCTAAATTACGGAAGTTTATTTATCTCCTCAATAAGAGTATCTACAAGCTTATCTTCAGGTACTTTGCAGATAATTTCTCCTTTTTTAAATACCAGACCGCAGCCTTCGCCGCCTGCAATACCTATATCTGCCTCTCTTGCCTCGCCGGGACCGTTTACTACACAACCCATTACGGCAACCTTTATATTTTTTTTGCAGTCTTTGAGTCTGTCCTCAACCTCGCCGGCAATTTTTACAAGGTCAATTCTTGTTCTGCCGCAGGTCGGGCAGGAAACAAACTGAACACCGCTCTTTCTGATATCAAGAGCATTCAAAATATCTTTAGCCGCATAAACCTCTCTTACGGGGTCAGCGGTTAGTGAAACACGAATTGTATCCCCGATTCCATGAAGCAAAAGTGATCCAAGTCCTGCCGCAGACTTGATTATTCCCATTCGCTCCGTTCCTGCCTCTGTAACTCCGAGGTGAAGAGGATAGTCGCATTGCTGTGATGCAAGCTCATATGCTTTAATCATAGTTGAAACCGTGGAACTCTTCATTGACAAAACAATATCGTTAAAATCAAATTTCTCAAGCAAAGACGCGTGATATAACGCACTGTCACAAAGTGCCTGCGGCGTCGGATGACCGTATTTTGCAAGTATTTCCTTTTCAAGAGAACCTGAATTAACTCCGATTCTTATCGGAATATTTCTCAATTTACAAGCCTTTGCAACAGCCTTGACTCTGTCGTCCGAGCCGATATTGCCCGGATTGATTCTGATTTTATCTACCCCTGCCGCACACGCTTCAAGAGCAAGCTTATAATCAAAATGAATGTCGGCTACTATCGGAGTTTTTACAGCTTGTTTTAAAGCAGGAATAAGCTTTACCGCATCCATATTGGGAATTGCGGCGCGGATGATTTCACAGCCTGCCTTCTCAAGCTCTACTGCTTGTTTTACCGAACCTTCAATATCGGTTGAAGGAACATTCAGCATCGACTGAATTGATACCTGTGCTCCTCCTCCGATTTTTACATTGCCTGCCGTAACCTGAATTTTACTTGCCATTTTAACCTCCGTATGCTACATTCCCGGGAAAGTGCCTGTAAACAGCTGCCATACATCCTTAAACGAAATGACTATCATAAACAGCATCAAAAGCACGAGACCCGCCGCGTTAACGATTTGCTCCGCTTTTCTCGGAATAGGTTTTCTGAAAATCCACTCAATAACCAAAAACAGGAAGCGTCCTCCGTCAAGTGCGGGAAACGGCATCATATTCACGATTCCGAGGTTTACCGTAATTAATATCATTACATAAAGTATATTGTTCACCGCCGCGCCGAAGCTGCTTTCAAGTCCCTGCGAAGCAACTTGAGTAACAGCCGTCGCTATTCCGACAGGACCCGAAAGATCGGAAAATGAAAATCTGCCCTGCACAAGCCATACAAGCGATGTCCACACGGTTTTTGCCATTGAACAGGTGTTAGTAAAAGTCTGAGTTAAAACAGTACCGACATTCTTTTCTATTTCTTCAACAAAAAAATCTATCGAAACAGAGGGCTTCTCCGCCTTTTCATCTTCAGCGTTCCTGTATCTTGTCATAAACTGAACATCGTTTAAAGTTATTCTCTCGCCGTTTCTTATTACTTTTAAATCCGCAACAAAACGAGGCCTTTTATCTTGCTCTGTAATCTTAGGTACTTCATAATCGTCAATACCGAAATATCCGTACAAATCAGCGCAAATATCTTCAAGATACTGTTCTGACTCCTGTTTAGACTGAGCCGAATTTATTTTTTCAGCTCCGCTGCACACTAAATTGTAATAGCTCTGAGCCTCTTCCCCCTCAAGCTTATTATCTACGGCAAGCTGAGAGTAAATATCATATGCATTATTCGTGCAGTCCTGTTTATATACTTCAAGTGTTTTACCGTCGACTTCTTGGCACTGCAAGGTAGCAATGGAAAACTGCAAATCCATTGTATTCCAAACTGAGTAGCCGTTTACCTCAACAATCTGATCGCCCGCCTCAAGACCGCAGTTTGCGCTGTAAGAATTAGGCGGAAACTGACTTACGGTAGTAGAAACATATGAATCTGCCTGAACTGTGTAGGCAAACATCAAAATAAAGCCGAGCAAAATATTCATAACGGCTCCGGCAATTATTATTATCATTCTTTTCCAAACCTTTGCGTTATTAAAAGCGCGAGGCTCGTCGCTGTCTTCATCTTCGCCTTCCATCGCACAAAATCCGCCGATAGGAAATATCCTTATTGTATACAAGGTTTCTCCCTTGCGAAATCCGAAAATTTTCGGACCCATACCTATGGCGAACTCATTAACTTTTACTCCTGAAAGCTTTGCGGTTATAAAGTGTCCGAATTCATGAGAAAAAATTATCAGCGTAAAAAACAAAACACCGATAACTATTAAAGCAACAGTAGATAAAATCTGCATTAAATTATTTCAACTCCGATTATTAATTTACCGCAATATTCACCGCAATATTTTTATGTGTTTTTACAGCGTCAGCAAACATTTTGCCTTACATATTCTCTTGCTCTTTGATCAGAAGAAATTACATCATCAACGCTTTTTAACTCACAGCAAGGTATATTGTCAACAGCGCTGTTAACAAGCTCGCCGATATCAAGGAAAGAAATTTTGCCGTTTCTAAACAGCATATTCGCCTCTTCATTAGCGCCGTTAGCTATTGCGGTTGCAGAACCGCCCTTAGATAGCGCCTTCTTGCAGGCGTCAAGGCACTTAAATGTTTTGCTGTCGGGCTTGTAGAATGTAAGACTGCCGATTTTAGTAAGATCAAGCTCTCCGACGGGAGACGGATATCTGTCGGGATAAGTTACTGCATACTGGATAGGTATTCTCATATCGGGAAGTCCGAGCTGAGCAATAACGGAATTATCACAAAATTCTATCATGGAATGAACAACGCTTTCTCTGTGAACAACCACATCTATGTTATCTCCGCTTACATCAAAAAGTCTGCTCGCCTCAATAATCTCAAGCCCTTTATTCATCATTGTTGCTGAATCAACCGTTATTTTTGCACCCATACTCCAGTTGGGGTGATTGAGTGCCTGCTCAACAGTTACAGACCTAAGCTCTTCATACGATTTCCCGAAAAAAGGTCCTCCCGAAGCAGTTAATATAAGCTTTTTCAAAGCCTTTGAGTCAGGGGCACCCTGCAGGCACTGAAAAATCGCAGAATGTTCACTGTCAACAGGCAGTAGTTTTACGCCGTTTCTTTTGACTGCTTCCGTAACAACATTGCCGCCCGCGACAAGCGTTTCCTTATTTGCGAGCGCAATGTTCTTTTTTGCTTCTGCGGCCGCAATAGTCGGCTTTAATCCTACCATGCCCACAACCGAATTAAGAACAAGCTCAGCCGATGACAAAGAGGCAGCCTCAATAAGTCCGTCCATACCGCTTAAAACTTTTGTGTCGGTGTCTTTTATGTTATCCTTAAAAATTTTTGCCATTGTTTCGTCAAAAACAACGGCAACCGAGGGATTATATTTACGCACCTGTGCTTCAAGTATGGAAATATTTGTAGCTGCAGTTAAAGCCACTACATTTAAACCGAGCTTATCGACAACATCAAGTGCCTGAGTGCCGATTGAACCGGTTGAACCTAAAACAGAAATATTTTTAATCATTTTACACCAAAGTTATTAAAGGAATCAAATTATTAATTGCTACAAGTACAGGTGCAGTAAAAATAATGCTGTCGAACCTGTCGAGCATTCCGCCGTGTCCCGGAAAAACAGAACCGTAATCCTTGATTTTGAGGCTTCTCTTGATTAAGGAAAAGCTCAAATCACCGAGAATTGATACGGGTGCATCAATTAAGCCGAGGAGCATGAGCGACCAAAAGTTAACCTTTAAATCGGGAATAACAGCAAACTGGAAAATTAGTCCGATGATAACGGCTGTTATTATACAGAAAACTATTCCTCCGACTGCACCCTCTACGGTTTTTTTGGGACTTATTCCGGGGCAAAGCTTGTGCTTTCCGAAATATGCTCCTACAAAAAATCCGCCTGCGTCTGCCATCCACGGGATAGCAAAAGCGGAACAAAAATAGAAAGTTACCCCAAATTCTCCGCCGCAAATTATCGGCAAGGCACTCATACCAAACGAAATAAGTGCCGTACCGAACGCAGCGTATGCAATTTCAGTATATGTCAAAAAATTGTGTCTTATTATTAAAACGGAAAAACAAGCAATAACAAATAAAACAATTAACAAATATATATACTGCGTGGCAATCATCACCGAAACAAGAAAAGCAAAAAGCATACAGGGTACTGAAAGCCAAAAGTTTTTCAAAAGTTTATTTGCGTTTAAATATTCACCGACCATAAACGCAGAAGCTATGCCGACCACTATTCCCAATACGGGACTCCAAAGCTCACTTGCAATTATAATAAGCACAAGCAAAGCTATTCCGACAGCCGCAGTCAACAGCCTCGGCTTTAAAGATTTCATTCACACCAACCCTTTATACTCCGCCGTAACGCCTGTTTCTCTTTGAATAAATTTTTATCGCTTCATCCAAATCAGATTCTTTAAAATCAGGCCAAAGCTTATTCATAATAACAAATTCGGTATATGCACACTGCCACAACATAAAATTAGATATTCTGTATTCACCGCTCGGTCTGATAATCAAGTCGGGGTCGGGCTGTCCGCTCGTGTACAGATAATCGGAAATAAGCTGTTCGTCGATACTTTCCTGTGAAATTTCGCCTTTTACAACATCGGAACAAATATTTTTAACAGCACGCACAATTTCGTCACGGCTTCCGTAGTTCATGGCAATATTAAGAACCATACCGCCACGATTTTTTGAGCTTTCCTCATTCTCAATCATAAGATTTTGAAGCTCCCTGTCAAACGGCGATTTATCACCTATAAATCTTACAACAATACTGTCATCCTTAAAATCCGAAAGAGCCTCTTCAAGATACGACTTAAAAAGCTTCATAAGAGAGCTTACTTCATCATCAGGGCGTTTCCAGTTTTCGGTTGAAAACGCATAGACTGTCAGATATTTTATCCCGATATCTGAACAGTATCTCGTGATTTTACGAAAGGTTTTGGCACCGGCAGAATGACCCGCCTTGCGGGGCAGGCCACGCTTTTTTGCCCATCTTCCGTTACCGTCCATAATTATACCGATATGGACGGGCAGCATAGACTCGTTGATTTTGTCAACCGTCTTATTTTTGTTAAAAAGAGCCATTTTATATCTCCAAAATCTCTTTCTGCTTGTCAGCGGAAATTTTGTCAATATTTTTAATGTACTTGTCAGTCAAATCCTGTGTTTTCTTCTCACCCTGCTTGAGGTCGTCCTCGGTAAGCTCTCCTGCCTTTTTCATTGCCTTAAGCTTATCAATGGTATCACGACGAACATTTCTGACCTGAACCTTAGTATCCTCAGCAATTTTCTGAACATCTTTTACGATTTCCTTACGCCTATCCTCTGTGAGCGGCGGGAAAATAAGTCTGATCGTCTTACCGTCATTCTGCGGATTTATACCGATTTCAGAGGTTTGAATAGCCTTTTCAATAAGCTTTAAAACCGAAATGTCCCAAGGCTGGATTGTAAGAGTTCTTGCCTCGGTAACCGATACGGCTGCAAGCTGATTTACAGGTGTCGGGGCACCGTAATAATCAACCTTTACTTTATCAAGCACGGCAGGATTTGCTCTTCCTGCTCTGATTTCCGAAAACTCCTTGCACATGTGGTCAACTCTTCTGCCCATGGCTTCATCTGCTTTTTTTAACTGAGTCTGCATATTTCAATGCCTCCTAATAATTATTGTGAATTTGATATATATTTAATCAATCGCTTGTATTTACAAGAGTACCGATATTTTCGCCGCAAACAGCTTTATAAATGTTGTCGGGATTGTCAATGCTGAACACAAGAATAGGAATGGAATTATCCTTACAAAGAGATGCTGC
This sequence comes from uncultured Ruminococcus sp., assembly GCA_944412525.1. Classification (GTDB taxonomy): domain Bacteria; phylum Bacillota; class Clostridia; order Oscillospirales; family Acutalibacteraceae; genus Ruminococcoides. Next base: position 13,834 of record CALYBM010000114.1, read on the forward strand.
GGTACTGTCCATAACAGCAAGATCCTTGCTGAGAACCTCATGGAATGACACGGTATCATATTTTTTCGCATCGGGATTCACCTTTGGATCGCTGTCATATACACCGTCAACCATTGTGGCTTTCATAATAACATCAGCCTCAATTTCTGCAGCACGCAAAGCTGCCGCCGTATCGGTGCTGAAAAACGGGTTGCCTGTTCCGCAGCCGAAAATAACAACTCTTCCCTTTTCAAGATGACGAATTGCCTTGTTTCTGATATAAGGTTCCGCAACCTGACGCATTGTAATGGCAGTTTGCACCCTTACATCAACGCCGAGCTGTTCAAGCGCGTCACAAACACCGAGAGCGTTAATTGCGGTTGCAAGCATACCCATATGATCGGCTCTCGTTCTGTCCATATCACCGGAACTTCTGCCTCTCCAGAAGTTACCGCCGCCTACTACTATAGCCACTTCAACACCTGCGTCAACGCATTTTTTTATCGGCTCACAAAACTTTAAAACAGTATCAAAGTCAATTCCGGTTTTCATATTGCCTGCAAGCGATTCTCCCGAAAGCTTCAGCAAAATTCTTTTATATTTCGGTTGCATATTCGACACCCCACTAAAATTTATAATCACATATATAATACAATAATTTGTATATTTTGTAAAGATTAAACACGCAATAATTTATCAATTTATAAAACAGTTTGTACTAATTGACATAAACCATGATATATTATAAAATATAAGCAGAGGTGTTATTTATGAAATACGGCATTATAAACGGCGAATTATCTGAATATAAAGACGGAAAAACATACGATGCGGTTGTTGAAACGGTAAAATATTTAAAGGGCGAAATTCCTAAACTATCCGACGACAAAAAACAGGCTCTCTTAAACAAGATATTTACAAAAACATATTCAAGATTTGAAAGTTACGGAAATTATGATGTCGTTTGCGTTAATTTGATCAATATAGAAAGGCAAACTTCTCAGAATACACCTGTGTATGTTATTGTTGAGAAAAACTGTATTTCTTTTTATACGACAAAACCCGAACATATTGAAGCTATGCTTAGAAAAATTATGCATGAATCACTGCAAAATATCACAGCAGATTGCCTTCTTTATCACTTTATGAACAAACTTATTTTCGGCGATCTTGTCCATCTTGAGGAGATAGAGAAAAAGCTTTCATCGCTCGAAATGAATGCATTTTCGGGCTGTACGGATAAAACATTTTCAAAGCAGATTTTGAACATAAAAAAGCACTTAATGTGGATTGAGCTCTATTATGAACAGCTGATAAATCTTATTGCCGACCTCTCTGAGAACGACAACGGTTTTTTGTGCGACAACACATTAAAAGGTTTTAATATGCTTGACAGTAAGATTGACAGACTGGCTGCAAAGACAAGGAATCTGCAAAGTTACGCAACAGAAATCAGAAGCGCGTATCAATCCGAGGTTGATCTGCAGCTCAACAAATCAATGAAGCTTTTAACGGTGATATCCGTTATTGTACTTCCGCTAACATTGATTACCGGCTGGTACGGAATGAATTTTAAAATACCCGAGTTTAACTATGCATACAGCTACCCGATTTTGATAGCCTTATGCCTTGTTATAATAATAGGCTCTGTGATATTTTTCAAAAAAAATAAATGGTTTTAAAATTAGCCTTGATTTTTTAAATTTAATTTGCTATAATAATCAGCGGTGTTTGGAGAGATGTCCGAGCTGGCCGAAGGAGCATGATTGGAAATCATGTGTACGGTAATCACCGTACCAGGGGTTCGAATCCCCTTCTCTCCGCCAAAGATTAAATCCGATAGATAAGCCGAAAGTATGAAAAACGGCTTGTCTGTCGGATTTTTTAATTAAATATTTTTCACTTTAATAATTTAATATTTTTGATAAAAATATCACACGAAAATTAACA
>CALYBM010000115.1 GCA_944412525.1 uncultured Ruminococcus sp.
TTTACAGAGCACCAGGCTATTATCTTCAACGGTAATAACTATGCGGAAGAGTGGGTTGAGGAAGCAGAAAGAAGAGGACTTCTTAATCTCAAGTCACTTCCTGAGGCAGTTGCTCACTTCATTGACAAAAAGAACATAGACCTCTTTGTAAAGAACAAGATTTATTGTGAGGAAGAGGTAAGAGCAAGATACGAAATTGAGCTTGAAAACTATGCAAAGCAGATAAATATCGAAGCACTCACAATGATTGAGATGGCTAAGAAGGATATTATCCCCGCAGTTTCATCTTATATAAGAGAGCTTACAGATACAGCTCTTGCAAAGAAAGCACTTTCGGACGCAATCCCGACAACTGTTGAGGAAGAACTCGTTACAAGCCTTTCAAACAAGCTTGTTTGCTTCAGCAAAAAGACAGCGGAGCTTGAAGAAGCAGTAATCAAGGCAAGTGATTACAGCAATGATAATCTTGCTTATGCAACCTACTACAGAGAAACAGTATTTGCAATTATGCAGGAGCTCCGTGCTGTAGGCGATTCAATGGAGACAGAAACTTCTTCTGAATACTGGCCTTATCCGTCTTACGGTGAATTACTTTTCAGCGTTTGATTTAACACTTAATCAGTCTTTAAAAACATAATTTTAAAACGGTAACACAACGGTGTGTATATCGATGGTAATACTGTCATCTGTATATGCACCGTTTTTGTTATTTACATCAAGTTAAAAGAGGAGAGATTTATATGACAGACTTGATTTTCGGATCCGGCGGCGTCTGGTTCCTGATGGGTGCAGCACTCGTATTCTTTATGCAGTGCGGCTTCGCAATGGTTGAAACCGGCTTTACAAGAGCCAAGAATGCCGGCAATATCATAATGAAGAACCTTATGGACTTCTGTATCGGTACAGTTGTTTTCAGTATTTTAGGTTTCGGACTTATGATGTCGGAAGACTACATCGCAGGTTTCATCGGTGTACCTAATCTTAATATGTTCACCGACTGGGCAAATTTTGATTGGAACAACTTCGTGTTCCAGCTTGTATTCTGTGCTACAGCAGCTACTATAGTTTCAGGTGCTATGGCAGAGCGTACAAAGTTTGCTACATACTGCGTTTACAGTGCAGTTATTTCATTGGTTGTATATCCGATTGAAGCAGGCTGGGTTTGGAACGCAAACGGCTGGCTCTTCAACTTGGGATATATCGACTTTGCAGGTTCTTCTGTAATCCACATGGTCGGCGGTTTCTCAGCCCTCATCGGTGCTGCAATGCTTGGTCCCCGTATCGGAAAATACGGCAAAAACGGCAAGGTTAACGCTATCCCCGGTCACAGCATCACATTAGGTGCTCTCGGTGTATTTGTTCTTTGGTTTGGCTGGTACGGATTTAACGGTGCCGCAGCAGCTGACGGAGCATATCTCGGTCAGATTTTCCTTACAACTACTGTAGCTCCTGCAGTTGCAACAGTTACAACAATGATTTTCACTTGGGTTAAGAACGGTAAGCCTGATGTTTCGATGTGCCTTAACGGTTCACTTGCAGGTCTTGTAGGTGTTACTGCCGGATGTGCAGATGTTGACGCACTCGGCGCTGCGGTTATTGGTCTTGTTTCAGGTATCCTCATCGTTGTTGCAGTTGAATTTGTTGATATTAAGCTCAAGATAGATGACCCTGTTGGTGCATTTGCAGTTCACGGCGTAAACGGTCTTTGGGGCGGCCTTGCAGTAGGTTTGTTCTCAACAGGCGTTGGTCAGAACGGTATCACAGGTCTTTTCTACGGCGGCGGATTCAGACAGCTTGGTATCCAGGCTCTCGGTGTAGTATCAATCCTCGCTTGGACAATAGTTTGTATGACAATCGTATTCTTTATCCTTAAGAAGACAATCGGCCTTCGTGTTACAAAGGACGAGGAAATGAAGGGTCTCGACATTACAGAGCACGGACTTATCAGTGCTTATGCAGACTTTATGCCTATCGGTGTCGGTACTGCTTCTCTTGATGAAACATTTGATGTTGAGGGCGATGTACCTGTTACACAGGCTGTTCCCGTACAGCTTGCAGGCAAATATGATGTTGCTTCTGACGGAGTTAAGATCACAAAGATTGATATTCTCCTCAAGCAGTCAAAGCTTGAAGCACTTAAAGAGGAAATGGATAAACTCGGCATTACTGGTATGACAGTTTCTCAGGTTCTCGGCTGCGGTGCTCAGAAGGGTAAGCCCGAGTATTACAGAGGTGTTGCAGTTGAAAGCAACCTCCTGCCTAAGATGAAAGTCGAAATTGTAGTGTGCAAGGTTCCTGTTAAGGCTGTTGTTGATGCAGCGGTTAAGGCTCTTTACACAGGTCACATCGGTGACGGTAAGATATTCATCTACGATGTAGAGGATGTTGTAAAGGTAAGAACAGGTGAAACAGGTTATGACGCTATGCAGGATGTTGAATAACAGACTAAGCATATAAGATTGCCTATCCTTTTTAATTCACATAAAGCAACGCACCCCGTGCAGGTTTCTGTACGGGGTGCGTTGCTGTTTACTGTAATTTAAAATATCAATAGTAACTGTAGTATGAATAATTGTTAAAGCTGTTTAATGCAAAAAAGCCTGTGACAGCAAGTATTAATATCACAATTATTGCTATAGCTATAATGATAAGTAACATTATAAGCTGAGCTCTCGCAAAAGTTTTTAAAGATTTTTTCGGAGTGCTTCCAAATGCCCATACGAACAGCATAATAAGATAAATCAGACTTCCGACAAAAGGAATAAGGTTAATGCAGAATATGCCAACCCATCCTCCGACAGTCATATGTTCGTCTTCTGATTTCACAACAGGTTGATAGTTGTAGTTTTGTTGCTGATACATTTGCTGTTGATACATTTGATTACCGTTATCAGCGTTATTTTGGTAATTATCCCGGTATGACGAAGAATCGTCAAGCTTACTTCCGCAATGAACGCAAAAAGTTACGCCATCATTGTTTTCAAAATTACAATTTGGACATTTCATAAAATTCCTCCTCAAAATTTATTGATTTTGGTTATATAACCGACAAAATAATATCATATATTATACAAAATGTCAATAAACACAAAATTAAAACAAAAAATCAAATTATATATTGCAACATTGCTTGATTACATGTTTTAATGATGTTAAAATAACGATAAGCGGTGTTTTGTTTTATATAAAATTAAGAGGAAAAAATATGAATTCAAGTAATATTTCAAACAATAAAATATGCCCGATCTTTAAAAAATGCGGAGGATGTCAGATGCTTGATCTTCCGTATTCCGAACAGCTTAAAATCAAGCAAAAAAAGTGTGAAAGACTTCTCGGAAAGTTTTGCAAAGTTTTACCCATTATAGGAATGGAAAATCCTTATCATTACAGAAACAAGGTTCAGGCTGCGTTTTATACCGACAGGCACGGCAAAATAATTTCGGGTGTTTATCAATCGGGCACCCACCGTGTAGCCGGTGTTGATTCTTGCCTTATCGAGGATTCAAAAGCCGATGAAATAATAGTTGCCGTCAGAAAACTCCTGCCTTCTTTTAAGCTTACTACATACAATGAAGATACGGGCAGAGGCTTTTTAAGACATATACTTGTCAAGCGTGGTTTTGCTACAAATCAGATAATGCTTGTGCTTGTAACCGGAACGCCTGTTTATCCGTCAAAAAACAACTTTGTCAAAGCGATTCTCAAGCAGTTTCCCGAAATAACGACTATCGTCCAAAATATAAACGGATACAGAACAAACCTTGTCCTCGGAGAAAATCAAAAGGTTCTGTACGGCAGGGGATATATCGAGGATATTCTCTGCGGATGCCGTTTCAGAATATCTCCAAAAAGTTTTTATCAAATTAACCCTGTACAAACCGAAGTACTGTATAATACCGCGATGGATTATGCCGATTTAAAGGGCAAAGAAACGGTGCTCGATACATATTGCGGAATCGGTACAATCGGTATCATTGCCGCAAAACGGGGAGCAGGCATGGTAATAGGAGTTGAATTAAACGGCGGCGCAGTGCGGGACGCAAAAGTAAATGCGGTAGCAAACAATCTTAAAAATATTAGATTTTACAAGGCAGACGCAGGTGAATTTATGGCTGAAGTCGCCGATGAGGAAAGCAAGCCCGATGTAGTTTTTATGGATCCGCCGAGGGCAGGAAGCGACACAAAATTCTTGGATTTCCTCATAAAAATGTCTCCGCAAAAGGTTGTGTACATTTCCTGCAACCCAGAAACGCTTGCAAGGGATTTAGAATATATAGCTCAAAACAGCGAATATAAGGTGCAAAAAATTCAGCCCGTCGATATGTTCCCGCACACTTCCCATGTAGAAACTGTGGTGCTTTTAAATATGAAAAAAACGGATAATAATGTTATCTGAGCTTTTCAAAGAAATTAATATTAATTTTTTATTGCAACAAAAATGCCGAAGTGTTTAACTTCGGCATTTTTCTCTGTCGTATATTAAATTGAATACCGCAAGCGGTATTTAAAAGCGGATAAAACAGTTTAAATATGTATGTAGCTGAATGGAATTTAACAGTAAATTTTATTGAATCAAATATTTAACTGTGTTCTTTACAGGATAATTGTTCTACAACCATTTTGAATACGCAGACAGAATTTACAGCGGCTTTCTGAAAATCCCATTCTGATTTTCCTGTATTATGTTTCATAATTGACAACAAACCTGCTTTCTTTTCCTCAAAATCATCTACAATACTCACATATCCGTTGCCGATTATACTGCTGTAATAAGCCGAATGTTTGCAGGCGGTATCTGATTTGATTATTTTTACGTTTGTATCCATTTCAAAACCGACATACGGATTTTTATGTATCAATTCAATTTTCCGTCCCTCTTTTGCGCTGTGAAAATAAAAAACATATTTCCCGTCGTTTACAGTATAACCGTAACTCAAAGGGACAATATACACTTGCCCTTCATCGCTAAATCCGATTCTTATGCAGTTACACAATGAAATTATGTCCGATATTTTTTGATTATCCGTAATTTCTCTGTCTGTTCTTCTCAAAGAATATCTCCCCAAAATATTTTTATCGGGATATATATCCGAATATAAAAACAAACACCGATTTTGAAATTAATGTATCAAAATCGGCGTTTAATTTTGGTGCGCCAAGCGAAGTCAAATCCGAACACAAGTCCGAGTTTTCTATCTCGTCAAAGGTTATGGTTCTGCTTCCGTCTTTATAATTGAATGTAAATATTATCCTGTCATCGAATAAGTATATTGCGTTAATAAAGCTGTCAATAAGCCGTTTCCTGTGTTCCAAGTTAGTTGTTTCAAGCTTGCGGAAACGAGTAAGCCAAAATACAATTTTATATTTATCAATGGGCGGTTTAACCATTTCCTCCTGCATAATGCGGACACTCAAATCACTTTTCTGTTGTTCAAGCTCTTCAAGTCTTTCCTTTGTTGATTGAGTGAAGATGCCTTGCTGGATTGCATTCAGCATATTATCAATGCTTTTTTCAACATCTGAAAGCTGTTTTTTCAGTAACGGCAAAACCGTACTTTCTTTGCCAAGTGCCTCAATTAAAGTATCTGCAAGGTCGTTTATCAGATTATCATCGAAAATTATATCCTTGATGACTTTGATAACAAGGTTTTCAATCCAGTCTTTTTTAACGGTTTTCTTATCACAGCCACGATGATATTTCACACCTACGCATTTATAGTATCTGTGAACCTTGTTGTTCTTGTGGCTTGTACCGCTTTCGCCAACCATAAAAGATTTGCATTTACCGCAGTATAGTTTTGTGGTAAGAAGATAATCATCCTCCGACTTGTGCCGTGCAGGGGCTTTTTTATTTTTAGCTAACTTTTCCTGAACTCTGTCAAATAAATCCTTTGGAACGATTGCAGGAATACCGTCAGGCACAACCACATCACGGTATTTGTATTCGCCGATATATTTTCTGTTGTGAAGCATTCTTGTCAGGCTGTTGATTGAAATTTCACCGTTTTTCTTTGTGCGAACACCTTTCAGTTTCAGATAGTCAACAATTTCTTTCATTGTGTAACCTTCGTCATAACGCTTAAATGCATCAAGGACTACAGGGGCAACAAGAGTATCAATCCGGAAGTTTTTGTTTTCATCAATTACATATCCGATTGGAAGTGTACCGCCGTTGTATTTGCATTTTAGTGCATTCTCTTTCATACCACGAATGACCTTTTCGGAAAGCTCGGCGGAGTAGTATTCGGCATAACCCTCAAGTAAGGATTCAAGCAAAATGCCTTCAGCTCCTTGTGAAATGATTTCAGTTGCAGAAACAACCTTAACGCCGTTCCTTTTAAGAATGGATTTATAGTGTGCAGAGTCATAGCGATTGCGTGCAAAACGGTCTAACTTCCACACAATCACAACATCAAACATATTCTTTTCGCTGTCCTTAATCATACGCTGAAAATCAGGACGGTTATCTGTTTTAGCAGATAAGGCACGGTCAATGTATGTACCGAGAATTGTAATATCGTTCTTTTCGGCAAACTCTTTACATTCTCTCAACTGTCCTTCAATAGACTCCTCACGCTGATTATCACTCGAATATCGTGCGTAGATTACACCGGTCATAAGTTTTCACCTCAAGTGAATATTAGCGCATATAAACATAATTGTCAATATATTTGATATGTATAAAAATCCTACCTGACTGCAAAATAGCCAGATAGGATTTTTTAAGTGTTATCCGAGTGAAGGGATAAGTTGTGCAAGATATTTTTGAATTTGCGTTGCATCCTTAATATCTACATTTCCATTACCATCTGTATCGGCAACAGCAAGCTGTTCATCATCAAAATCTACGATGTTTGCAAGATATTTTTGAAGATTTGTAGCATCTGCAATGCTTATTACTCCGTCACCGTTTACATCACCTTTTATTCTCTCTGTTTCCATAATAAATCCATAAGAAAAATCGGGTGGTGTGTTTTTGTTGTCATTCCATTTGTATTTTGTTGTGCCTGCATTTGATATTTGTAAAAATGATTCTAAATTATCATAGTTGTTTGGTTCACCGTCGTAATAATTATCATATG
>CALYBM010000116.1 GCA_944412525.1 uncultured Ruminococcus sp.
ATTATAAAGAATATCTCGGTAGGTGATTTTATGTTTGAATTTTTAAGATTTATAGGACAGAACATTTGCTTTTTTATTTTGCATGTATGTTCGGGCGGCTCTTTTCCAAAGCCGCTTTCCGAAAAGCAGGAAAGATTTTACCTTGAAAAATACGCAAACGGTGATATGGAAGCGAGAAACAAGCTTGTCGAACATAACCTTCGGCTTGTCGCTCACATTATCAAGAAATATTACGGCACGCAAAGCGAACAGGACGACCTTGTTTCAATCGGAACAATAGGTCTTATCAAAGCTATCGACACATACGATATGAACAAAAACATCAGATTAAGCTCCTACGCAAGCAGATGTATTGAAAACGAAATATTAATGCACTTTCGCAACAACAAAAAAAGCGCCCAGGACATATCGCTTAACGAAACAATCGACACGGACAAGGACGGAAATCCCCTCACACTGCTTGATATTATGTCTGTTGACGACAATATTCTTGATACTCTCGACTTAAAGCTAAACAGCAAAAAGCTTGGACAATTTATTAATGAAGAGCTCAGTCCGAGAGAAAAGAAGATTATAATTCTTAGATACGGACTTAACGGAAAAGAACCTATGACGCAAAAAAATGTTGCGAAAATTCTTAATATTTCAAGGTCATATGTCAGCAGAATTGAAACAAAAGCTCTCAAAATTCTTAAAAAGCGATTTGACAACAGCTCAAATTTGTAATTTGTCGATAAGCTTACGATACCCTATCCATCTTTATCGTATTTCCGTCATATGTAAGCTCAAGATAGCTTTTGCTCGGCGTATAAGAAAAGGTATAATTTCGTCCTATGTCAGGCATAAAAATCACAAATGAATCATCATCCGCAGTGTATTTGCCCTTTATTTCGGTACTGCTGTCCGCATTACTGATTTTGAGAGTTGCGGTGTCGTTTGAAAATTCAAGATAAACAGACGCTCCCCCGTCAAGATCTGCCTGCCATTTTTCGGACACAAGCTCATTTGCAAAGCCCGATGTATCAGCTGTACAGGATGAAAAAACACAGCATGCCGCTGTCAAAAATAACAAAACAAGTTTTTTTATTTTTCTCCTACATTTCGTCATAAATACTCCTCCGTTTCGGTATAAAATATATTCACAAAAAATTTCTTTATTACAGGTTTACATTTTTGTTATAATTCTTGATTAGCATTATAACTTCTGATATAGTATAAAATCGAGGAATTGTGAAACGGAGTGAGATGTTTTGCAGCGGGAAATAAAAGAAAAATGCTCTGTTTTTGAAGAAAACGGAGAGGTTTTAAACGCGGGCTGGGCAAGGTCAGCCGTCTTTGACTACAATTACGAAATCAGCAAAACAGCAGGAAAGCACGGTGAATGTGACTGCTACTTTATAAATAACGGCGAGGTTTCCCTATACCTTTCCGTTGAAAACTACGGCTTGGAATTTGCCGTAAAAATCGCCGTCGCCGACCTCAAAAGAGGCGGAGTTATAAGCGACTGTATTGTAAAAAGATTTGTTCTGTTTAAAAATGAGCTTCCCGAATCGGGCAGCAAAGGAGAACTGCTTTACACCGATAAGCGCATTCAGCTTCAGCTTACAAATACAAACGACGGCAGATTTCTAAAATGCGATTTTATCGACTTCGGCGGCTTAAAAAATCTGTATTTTAACATAACGCTTAAAAAAGTACAGGGAGAAAGCCTGAGTGAGCTTGCCCCGTTTGAGCGTAACAGAAGATATTTTTACCTAAAAAGGTTTGCACCGAAATTTATCGCAAGCGGAATTATAAGAGTCGGCGGATATGAATATTCTTTAAACGAAAATAATTCACGGGCATATTTTGACTGGACTCGGTTTTCAAAGCCGAGAAAACACCATTATCAAAGGCTCAGCTCTGACTGCATAATTGACGGCAAAAGGTTTTCGCTTTGTCTTGCAAGCAGAGTCGGCGATAACCGATACGGAAATGAAAACTGCTTTTTTGTAGGCGGAAAGCTTGAAAAACTCTCTCAAATCAATGTAAAAGGCACAAACGGCAGGATCGACAGACCCTGGTATTTTACGGCGGGCATTTCTGCCGTGGATATTACATTCAAACCGTTTACCGTCAAGGGCGAAGCGATGTCGGCATATATGGACAAAACTACCATTGTATTCGGCAGACTTTACGGTCAGCTCAAGCGTGTTGACTACGAAAATCCTATTGTACTTGACAATGCACAGGCACATATGATTTTTACAGAATTTTAAATATTCAAATTATATTAAAAACAGTTTTGGTAAAGAATAATATTTAAAATAAAATTAATGCTGACAGGATAAGTATTCCCGTCAGCATTTTTACTTATTTGAGCATATAATTTGCCGTGTCCATTATTGTTTCTACCGTTCTCATGGCTTTGTTAGCCTTTTTCTTTAATTTGGGATTATTATCAACCATATTTTTTCCGACAATACCTACTGCCATACCTGCCGCAAGTCCTATCGCCGCACCCTTAACAACATTCATCATTGGGCTGGAACTCATATATTACACCTCCGTATATTTTAACTTTTGCAGGGAAAATTCACTCAAAATTTACTGAAAAATAATTAAGTGAATTTCCCCTTGCAATATTATTGTTTGCGATTTAGAATATAATAAAACAGGTTTTTGATAAATTGGAGTGATAACTTTTGGCAAAACTTAATCTTGTGCTTGTTGAGCCGGAAATCCCGCAAAACACAGGCAATATAGCACGCACTTGTGCCGCAACAGGCGCAATGCTTCACCTTGTAAAACCTATGGGATTTACGGTTGACGACAAAAAGCTAAAGAGAGCGGGGCTTGACTACTGGCATTTCCTCGATATTACATATTATGAAAATATTGACGATTTTTTTGAAAAAACAAAGGGCGGAAACTACTTTTTCTTTTCAACAAAGGGAACACACCGTCACAGCGATGTTGTATATCCCGATAACTGTTATCTTCTTTTCGGCAAGGAAACAAAGGGACTTGACGAAGAACTTTTGCTCAAACACCCCGACAGCACTCTGCGTATTCCGATGATTGATCAGGCGAGAAGCCTGAATCTTTCAAATTCGGTTGCAATAGCTGCCTATGAAGTCTTAAGACAATGGGATTATCCCGAACTGCTGAACAAAGGAGAACTACATAACCATAAATGGTCGGAAATTAATAACACATAAGCTTATATTATCAAAAAAGTTTACTGTTATCTCTCAAATATCGGGACAGTAAACTTTTTTTGTGTTTTCTATTGATAAAATACGCTTTTTGATATATAATATTCTTGATTGTGAAAATACTAAATTTTTACATTATTCTTCTAATACGAAAGGAATGTATCTTAATGAAACTCAACAAAGTTACCGTTGATGATCTCAATGTAAAAGGCAAAAGGGTTCTTGTTCGCTGTGACTTTAATGTACCTCTCAAGGACGGCGTTATCACAAACGACAACAGAATCACTGCCGCACTTCCGACAATTAAAAAGCTTATCGCTGACGGCGGTAAGGTTATTCTTTGCTCACATCTCGGCAAGCCGAAGAACGGTCCCGAGGAAAAATTCTCACTTGCTCCCGTTGCAGTAAGACTTTCTGAGCTTCTCGGCAAGGAAGTTGTTTTTGCAAATGACGACGAGGTTGTAGGAGAAAACGCAAAGAAAGCTGTCGCAGAAATGAAAGACGGCGATGTTGTGCTTCTTCAGAACACCCGTTTCAGAAAAGAAGAAACAAAGAATCTTGAGCCTTTCTCAAGCGAGCTTGCTTCTCTTGCAGATATATTTGTAATGGACGCTTTCGGCTCTGCTCACCGTGCTCACTGCTCAACAGCAGGTGTTACCGACCACATCAAGACAACTGCTGTAGGCTATCTTATGCAGAAAGAAATCGACTATCTCGGCAATGCGGTTGAAAACCCTGTTCGCCCGTTTGTTGCAATTTTGGGCGGTGCCAAGGTTGCAGACAAGCTCAATGTTATTTCAAACCTTCTTGAAAAGTGCGATACACTTATCATCGGCGGCGGCATGGCTTATACTTTCCTCAAAGCACAGGGCAAGGAAGTGGGTCTTTCACTCGTTGACGACACAAAGATTGACTACTGCAAGGAAATGATGGAAAAGGCTGAAACGCTCGGCAAGAAGCTTCTTCTCCCCATCGACACAACAGTCGCAGCAGGATTCCCTGATCCTATTGACGCACCCATTGATGTTAAGGTTGTTGACGCTGACAACATCCCTGCTGACATGGAAGGTCTTGACATCGGCACAAAGACACAGGAACTTTTTGCTGACGCCGTTAAGAACGCAAAAACCGTTGTATGGAACGGACCTATGGGCGTATTTGAGAACCCGATACTTGCAAAGGGCACAATCGCTGTTGCAAAGGCTCTTGCAGAAACAGACGCTACTACAATTATCGGCGGCGGCGACAGTGCAGCAGCTGTTATTCAGCTTGGGTTTGCTGACAAGATGAGCCACATTTCAACAGGCGGCGGCGCATCTCTTGAATACCTCGAGGGAAAAACTCTTCCCGGTATTGCAGTAATCGCTGACAAATAATTAAACTTAATTACTATTATTATGGGCGGGTCATCTCGCCCATAAATCTATATTTGAAAGGTTGAATAAAATGGATAAGACAAAGAGAAAGGCAATTATTGCCGGCAACTGGAAAATGAACAAGACTCCGTCAGAGGCAAAAACACTTCTGACTGAAATTATCCCCGCTGTTAAGGACGCTGACTGCGAAGTAATCGCTTGTGTTCCCTATGTTGATTTGAGCGTGGCTCTTGAAGTTACAAAAGGTACAAATGTTAAAATCGGCGCTGAAAACTGCCACTGGGCTGAAAGCGGCGCGTTTACAGGAGAAATTTCAACAGGTATGCTCAAAGAAATGGGCGTTGAATATGTTGTTTTGGGACACTCCGAAAGAAGGCAGTATTTCGGCGAAACAGATGAAACAGTAAACAAGAGAACAAAAGCAGCTCTTGCAGCAGGATTAAAGCCGATTGTTTGCGTCGGCGAGCTTCTTTGGGAGCGTGAGTGCGATATTACGGAAGAGGTTATTGCAAGACAGATTAAACTTGACCTTTTTGACGTATCGGCAGAAGATGTAAAGAAAACCGTTATCGCTTACGAGCCTGTTTGGGCTATCGGAACAGGTAAAACCGCTACAGCTGAGCAGGCTGAAGAGGTTTGCGCGTTTATCCGTTCTACACTTGCAAAGATTTACAGCGAAGAAGTTGCACAAGCTGTTACAATTCAGTACGGCGGCTCAATGAACGACGGCAATGCCGACGAACTTCTCTCCAAAACAAATGTTGACGGCGGTCTTATCGGCGGTGCATCGCTTGTTGCCGAGAAATTTGCTGCTATTGTTAAGGCTGCAAGCAAATAATCGAATTTCTCGATATTAATTTTGCACACGAAAGGATTATATTGCCTTATGAAAAAACCTTTGATTCTTATGATTCTTGACGGCTTTGGCATTGCCGGTACTGACGGAAACGCTATTGCCGCTGCCAAAAAACCTAATATTGATAAACTTTTTGCTGAAAATCCAATCACTCAAATCGGTGCTTCGGGTATGGATGTAGGTCTGCCCGACGGTCAGATGGGTAACTCGGAGGTCGGTCACACCAATATCGGTGCCGGCAGAATCGTTTACCAGGAGCTTACAAGAATTACAAAGACTATTAACGAGGACAAACTCAAGGACAACGAAGCTATTGTTTCGGCTATGGACAAGGCTCTCGAAAACGGTACGGCGCTTCACCTTATGGGACTTCTTTCAGACGGCGGAGTACACAGTCACAAT
>CALYBM010000117.1 GCA_944412525.1 uncultured Ruminococcus sp.
TAAAAATCAGACCGAACAAAGCTCAGCCCAGAAAGGTTTTTAACGAATCTGAGTTATCGGCACTGGCACAGTCGATCTTTGAAAACGGAATTTTACAACCCCTAACAGTCAGAAAAGTGAGCAGTGCGGAATATGAGTTGATAGCGGGCGAACGCAGACTCCGTGCCTCCGTAATGGCAGGACTTCAAAAAGTTCCCTGTATCATAATTAAATGCTCTGACAAAGAGTCAGCAGTATATGCTCTCCTTGAAAATCTCCAACGATGCGACCTCGGAATGTTCGAGGAAGCTCGTGGAGTTTCAAGACTGATACGCAGATACGGTCTAACCCAACAGGAAGCAGCGTCAAAACTCGGAAAAACTCAATCCACTATAGCAAACAAGCTCCGATTATTAAGACTTACATACGAGGAGCAGGAATGGATAGAAAACGCAGGGCTTAGCGAACGCCATGCAAGAGCGTTGTTAAGACTTACCGATGAAAACACCAGAAGAGAAGCACTCTCAAAAGTAATTTCGGAATCTCTTAATGTTATGCAAACAGAAAATTTGGTTAACCTTATGCTGACCGTAACCCCTAAACAAGAGAAAAAACAGGGTGTAAACAAGGTCGTAGTAAAGGATGTAAGAATTTTTGTAAACACTATCAACAAGGCGATAGACACCATGAGACTTGCGGGAATTGACGCACAAACAGACAAAATTGACACCGATAATTTTATCGAGTACAAAATAAGAATACCAAAAAAACAGATAACAAGCAACAAAGACAAATCTGCGTAACAATTACATAGCTTTCCAGTTGGATGCGAAAGCATCCGTTCCACTCATACCCATTTCCTTATCTAAACCCCTTGCGAAGAGCCGTACAAAAATGTACGGCTCTTTCGCTTTTCTTTTGTTTTTTAACGCTTTTATAATATAAAACAAACAATGTTTCACGTGAAACATTTTGACTTTTAAACAACAAAAAACTCAATATTTATTAAAATACACTTTAAAACCGTTATAAAGTATGATATAATTTAAAAGTATTAAAAATACGCCCAAAAACAAAACAAAGGTGATTTTTTTGGCAAAAGTTATAGCAATTTCCAATCAAAAAGGCGGTGTGGGCAAAACAACAACCGCCGTAAATCTTGCCGCCTGTCTTGGCTCTCTGGGCAAAAAAACACTTCTTGTAGATTCTGATCCTCAGGGAAACGCAACAAGCGGTGTTGCAATTGACAAAAGCAAGGTAAAATATTCAACCTATGATATTTTGGTTGAGGGTGCAAAGGCAGAACAATGCGTAATAACAACTCCTTATAAAAACCTGCATATTATTCCGTCAAGCCTTGACCTGGCAGCTGCGGAGCTTGAAATTGCAGAAAAAAGCCACCGAGAAGCATTGCTCAAAAACGCCATTCTTCCGATTAAACAATATTACGATTATATTATAATTGACTGTCCACCGTCACTCGGACTGATTACTGCAAACGCTCTTACAGTTGCCGATACATTTTTGGTACCTATTCAGTGCGAATATTACGCGCTTGAGGGTCTTTCTCAGCTTATGAATACGGTCAGAAGAATCAAAAGACAGTACAATTATTCTATTGAGCTTGAGGGCGTTTTACTTACAATGTACGACGGAAGATTAAACCTCACACAGCAGGTAGTAAACGAAGTTAAAAAATTCTTCCCGGGCAAAGTGTTTAAAACCGTAATACCGAGAGGAGTAAGACTTTCCGAGGCACCGAGTTTCGGTATGCCTGTAATATATTATGATAAATCCTGCAAGGGAAGTCAGTCGTATCTTGAAATGGCAAAAGAAATCATAGCAAAGGAGCGTAACAATGGCTAAAAAATTAGGCGGGCTCGGCAAGGGACTTAATGCGATATTTATCGAAAACGACAGCGAGGACGGCAACGGGGTCGTTACGCTGAAAATTTCGGAGATTGAGCCAAACCGCTCTCAGCCAAGAAAGGACTTTGATGAAAAAGCTCTAAGCGAACTTGCTGAAAGCATATCAAAACACGGTCTTTTACAACCGATTGTCGTTCGTCCACTCACACTGGGAGGGTATCAGATTGTTGCGGGAGAACGCCGATACCGTGCGTGCAGAATGGCAGGAATCACGGAGGTACCCGTAATAATCAAAGAACTGGGCGACACCGAAGCAATGGAGCTTGCCCTCATTGAAAATCTGCAAAGAGAAGATCTTTCACCTATTGAAGAAGCGCTCGGCTATCAGGTGCTCATAGATGAACACGGTTTTTCACAGGAAGAGGTCGCACAGTCGGTAGGAAAATCCCGTCCCGCAGTGGCAAATGCATTGCGTCTTTTAAAACTTCCGCAAAGCGTTTTGGATTTGGTATCCGAGGGAAAGCTTACGGCAGGACATGCAAGGGCACTGTTAACTCTTGAAGACGAAAAGCTTATGCTTGAACTTGCCGAAGAAATAATCAAAAAGGATTTGTCGGTAAGACAGGTTGAAAAAATCTGCAAACAAAAGCCAAAGCAAATTAAAGAGGAAAAACCCGAAAAAAAGCCCTCATTTTACAGTATGGTGGAGCTTGCACTCGGCGAAAGCCTCGGCAGAAAAATAAAGGTTTCAAAAAACAAGGGCAAGCAGGGCGGAATATTACAGATAGAATTTTATTCAGACGAAGAGCTTACGGAGCTTTCAAATAAACTAAAATAAGTCGAGTGCCTCGACACCCAATTCGAGCAGACAGCTTGATATTATCAAATCTTCTATGCCCGACCGTTTTTAAACACTTTTCTGTAAAACAAAAAATTCGAGTGCCTCGACACCCAATTCGAGCAGACAACTTGATATTATCAAATCTTCTCTGCCCGACTGTTTTCAAGCACCTTCCTGTAAAGTAAAAAAGTCGATTGCCTCGACACCCAATTCGAGCAATTTCCTATAAAATAAAAAACAGATAAAATAAAAACAAGGAGAATTTAAAATGATTGATATAAAATTTTTGAGAGAAAATCCTGACGCGGTAAAGGAAAACATAAAAAAGAAATTTCAGGACAACAAATTAGAACTTGTTGACAAGGTAATAGAACTTGACGCCGAAAGCCGTGCTGTAAAACAGCAGGCGGACGAGCTTCGTTCAAATCGCAATAAAGTTTCAAAGCAAATCGGTGCACTTATGGCACAGGGCAAAAAGGAAGAGGGAATGGCTCTTAAAGAGGAAGTAACCAGACAGGCTGAAAAGCTTGCGGAACTTGAAGAAAAAGAATCACAGCTTTCTTCTCAGGTAACCGAAATTATGATGCAGATTCCGCAGATTATTGACCCGTCTGTACCTATCGGCAAAGACGATTCTCAAAATGTTGAGATAGAGCGTTTCGGCGAACCGATTGTTCCCGATTTTGAAATTCCCTATCACACAGATATTATGGAAAAATTTAACGGTATTGACCTCGACTCCGCAAGAAAAGTAGCAGGCAATGGATTTTATTACCTTATGGGTGATATTGCAAGACTTCACAGTGCCGTAATTTCATATGCCCGAGACTTTATGATTGACAGAGGATTTACCTACTGCGTTCCTCCTTTTATGATAAGAAGCAATGTTGTAACCGGTGTTATGAGCTTTGCCGAGATGGATTCGATGATGTACAAGATTGAGGGAGAGGACCTCTATCTTATCGGCACAAGCGAACATTCTATGATAGGTAAATTCATTGATACAATAAACAAAGAAGAAAACCTCCCCTACACACTCACAAGCTATTCTCCCTGTTTCCGCAAAGAAAAGGGTGCTCACGGCATTGAGGAAAGAGGAGTTTACAGAATTCACCAGTTTGAAAAGCAGGAAATGATTGTTGTATGCAAACCCGAAGACAGTAAAATGTGGTTTGATAAGCTTTGGCAAAACACGGTAGACCTTTTCCGTTCGCTCGACATTCCCGTAAGAACTCTTGAATGTTGTTCTGGTGACCTTGCCGACTTAAAGGTGCGTTCACTCGATGTTGAAGCATGGTCTCCGAGACAGAAAAAATATTTTGAGGTAGGCTCCTGCTCAAATCTCGGCGACGCACAGGCACGCAGACTGAAAATCAGAGTATCGGGAGAGGGCGGAAAGAAATATTTTGCTCATACTCTTAACAACACGGTTGTTGCACCTCCGAGAATGTTGATTGCTTTTCTTGAGAATAACCTCAATGAAGACGGCTCAGTTAATATTCCGGTTGCTTTAAGACCGTATATGGGCGGCAAGGAAATCATAAAATAACAACAAACACTTAAAAACGGACGGATATTACATCCGCCCGTTTTTTTACAAACATTGTTACCAAAGAAATATTTTTTATTAAATTAAAATATAAAGTATAATATATATTTTGTATAAATCATATATTAATTTATTATTAATATACATTTTCTATATAAATATTCAGTTTTTTAAAATAAAATAATGTAGAATTATTGACTTATTTGTCATTTTATGTTACTATTTATGTACTCAATAAAATTTGAGGGATATTTATATTGGAGGTTAATTTTATGCAAAACACAAAAGGTAAGGCTATTGCTTCTTTGGTATGTTCTATTATCGGTGTAGTTTTAGCTTGGTTTGGTTGGAGTGCTATAGCATCAATCGTACTCGGCGTCGTTGCTCTTGTATTGGCTGTAAAAGTTCGCAAATGCAACGATGAAAACAAGGGCATGGCAACTGCGGGTCTTGTTCTTGGTATTATCGCTATTGTTCTCGGCGGTATCATGACATTGTGTGTAATTTGTGCTCTTTGCACACTCGGAATTGCAGGCTCTGCAGTTAATGAACTTTCAAGCCTTTCAGACCTTTCCGGTCTTTATTAAGTTAAACACATAGGATAAATAATATCATAAAGCCTCTTGTTTTTAACACACAGGAGGCTTTAAATTTTGGAGAAATAATGTTACCTTACATAAATCTGTTCGGAAAAGAATTATCAACATACGCACTTATGTCCTTAATCGGAATATTTGTCAGCGGTATTTACATATGCCGCAAAGCAAAAAAAAGAAATTATGATGATAATAATTTTATTATCATTCTTTTATTAAGTTGCGTCGGTGTGTTCTTAGGCGGTCACCTACTGTACGGAATAACTCAATTTGATAAAATTATTAAGCTTTTTTCGGATTGGAATTACTACATAAAATCCTTTGACGATTTATTTAACGCTTTTATCCTTATATTCGGAGGATCTGTATTTTACGGAGGTCTTATTGGAGGAACCGCGGTAGGATTGTTTTATATGAAAAAGAAAAAATACAATATTTCCGAGTACTCCGATATTATTGCACCGGGGGTGCCTCTGTTTCACTTTTTTGGGAGAATAGGTTGTTTTTTAGGCGGATGCTGTTTCGGAATTGAATCGCCTGTTGGATTTACAGCTCACGGAAATGAACTTTTGCCTATACTCAATGATGTTCAAAGATTTCCCGTTCAGCTTCTTGAGGCGGGACTTAATCTTGCTTTGTTTTTTGTTCTTTCCTATTTGATCAATAAAAATAAATTTAAAGGCGGTCTTTTTGCTCTTTATCTTTTGGTATATTCCGTAATTAGATTTTTTGATGAATTTTTAAGAGGAGATACATACAGAGGATTTTTATTCGGTCTTTCCACTTCTCAAATAATAAGTATTTTTATTTTTATATCAGCAGTTATCATTCTTTTTTTAAGAACAAAAAAACTAAATAATATCAACATCAAAAAGGCAGATTAATTTCTGCCTTTTGTTTTTTATTTTGACACAATTAATATACATCTAAATCCGTAAAAACCTTGCATTTATGCTATTTTTAGAGTATAATTAAATGGAGTGATATTTTACTTATAATATGTAATAGGGAAATAAAATAATATGCAAAGCATTAATGCATTAATGAGAGGAATG
>CALYBM010000118.1 GCA_944412525.1 uncultured Ruminococcus sp.
CAGGCTGTAAACCGTTGACGGAGTAACTCCTGATCTGGTAGCAAGTTCGTTATATTTAATGTTGCGCTCTTTACAAATATTCTGTAAACGAAGGACAACAGCGTCTTTAATAAGCATATTTTTCACCAAAATCTCAACCTATATCACTCTCTGTTTAAGCAACGCCGTCTCATTCCTTATCGATTTCAATTCTTCCGTTTTCTTTTTCATATTCGGCAACACGCTTTTTCAAATACTGTTCAATTTCCTTGTTTGCCGAACGGCCTTCAGATTCTGCAATATAGCGAAACTTCTTGAAAAGCAAGCGGTCAACTCTCAGAGTATATCTTAAAAGCTTTTCTTCCATCAGCTCCTCCCAATCTTATTTTTTATCAATTTGAATTTCTCCGTGTTTTTCCTCATATTTTTCAATAGCTTCTCGAATTAAAACCAATATTTCACTGTTGGCACTGCGTCCTTCGTAGTCGGCGACAACATGTAATTTATGGAGCATTTTCTCGTCAATGCGAATGGATAAGCTCTTAATAGCCATAATAAAACTCCTGAATATGTTTAATATATATTCATTTTATATTTATAGTGTGCTATAATGTAGTAAATAGATGCAAAATATATCTAAAATGTATTCAAAGGAGAAAACTATGAAAATTGCTGTTGTCGGTTCACGAGGGTTGAAAGTAAATGATTTGGGAAGATATTTGCCTGCGGGAGTGACGGAAATTGTGTCGGGCGGCGCCCGTGGAATTGACACCTGTGCTCGGGAATACGCTGAGAAAAACCGTATAAAACTGACGGAATTCCTGCCCCAATATGAAAAATACGGCCGCTCTGCCCCGCTCAAACGCAATCTGCAAATAATCGACTATACCGATTTGGTGCTCGCCTTTTGGGACGGAAACTCAAAAGGTACAAAATATGTAATTGAGCAATGTAAAAAGCAAAACAAGGAGATAAAAATATTTCTTGCAAAATAAAGTATTCTTATCGCTTTATAAAATTGCTGATATCTGCTCAATTTCATCTTTGAAGGCAGATATCAGCTTGACAGTTTTTTGTTTTAGTGATAGTATCATTACATAAAAGGCATAACTCTTTAAATTTGAAACATTGTTTTTATTTGTTTATTCCCGTTTATGCAAGTAAACCTGAATAAACCTGTGCAAACAAAGAATTGAATTTAGTCTGTTTTGTCTGACAATCTATACCATCTCCTCCCTCTTATACGGTGAGGTGTATTTTATCGGGCATTTTTATGCCTTTTTGTAAAAATACAGAAAGGTTTTTTTATTATGGACAGCAAAGATTTACAGGTTATTGAGGCGAGAATTGGTTATTCATTTAAAAACTCAGATCTTCTTCAGCAGGCTTTTGTGAGGAGGTCTTATGCAAGAGAAAACGGCGGCGAAGACAATGAGGTTTTGGAATTTATAGGCGACAAAGTTCTTGATTTTTTTGTTGTAAAGCTGCTTACCGAAAAATTCGGCTATTTTTTAAGAGAATGTGATGATTTTAATAAAGATGAGGATTTTGATGAATTTGCTTGTGAATACAGCGAAAGCAGGCTCACGGAAATCAAGAAGAAGCTCGTCGGAAAAACTTCACTTGCCCATTGTATTGATATGCTTGATTTAGCCGAATTTTTGATAATGGGAAAAGGCGACATAAAAAATCATATTGAAAACGAAGCATCGGTAAAAGAAGATTTATTTGAGGCTATTATCGGGGCAGTCGCTCTCGATTGCGGTTGGAATAATAATGAAATTCAAAGCACTATTGAATATATGCTTCAGCCTGAAACCTATTTGTCAGAAAACGAGGAAGATAATTATGTTGAAATAATTCAGAATTGGGCATTGAAACAACACGGTCAGCTGCCGGAAATTTCAACGGCAGAGTCACCTTACTATTATAAAGAAATATGGTACAGAAGACCGAACGAAATTCGCTCTGCTCCCAAACCGGAAATATTTTCACTTACAAATCAGCAGCATCCTAAACCTCATTTTTGCAGCCGAATGACATTGCCCGGCATTGACAAAGTCTTTATCGGCTATGGCCGCTCTAAAAATGCAGCTCGAAAAGACGCTTGTGAACTTGCATATCATTACCTTGATGAAAATGATATGTTGTTTACAATTCGTGATGAGATTGATAATCCGTGCCGTGATATGGCAATCAACCAATTAGAAACCTTGGCCCGCAGGGGGTACTTTTCAATTCCTTTTTATGAATTCAACTTGACGCATGATGAAAACGGCAACCCTCTGTGGAATTGTGAATGTCATATAGATGAAGACGAGCATTACTTTGATGAAACTTCTTCATCAAAAAAAGATGCTAAAAAGGGAGCTGCATACAGTATGCTTAAATATGTGCTTGGAATGGAGGAATGAAGATGCTGAAATATTGTTATAATTACGAATCTGGCAAATACGAATACATAGATAAAGACGGATATAGCTGGGATCAGGGCAAATATGTATATAATTGGGATGACAGTGAATATAAACGCGAAGAGGAAAAACACAAAAAATTTTGGGAAGATGATAAAGAACTGTGGCAGTATTAAAATCAAATAATTAGCCGATTTTTGAACCGCATTGCCCCACTTCTCTACAAAATCAATATTGAGGATAAAATAAAAAAGCCGAAAGCATATGCTTACGGTTATATGGCGGAACGGGAGGGATTGGAACCCTCGTATGATTGCTCGCAAAGTGATTGCGAGTGTTTTACGCGCCACGCGCGTTGGCGGATATTGGGAAAAAATGTACCATTAT
>CALYBM010000119.1 GCA_944412525.1 uncultured Ruminococcus sp.
AAGGAAATATGCCCCCGCTCAATCTTCCTTAAAAAAGGTACCGTTATGTTTGACGGTCCTACCGAAGAAACCCTGAAGATATACGAAGAATCAAAAAAGAAAAAATAAATCAAACGGTGAAGCTATGGTACATGTTGTTATTTTTGCAGGCGGTGTAGGTGCGAGAATGAAGTCGCTTGATATTCCAAAACAGTTTATCAATGTTGACGGCAAGCCGATTATTATAAGAACGCTTGAAAACTTTTCAACGCACCCTGATGTTGACGATATTGTCATCTCCTGTCTGCCCGATAAAATAGAATATACATGGGATCTGATTGCACAGTACAAGGTACAAAAGGTTACCTCTATTGTTCCGGGCGGAAATACGGGACACGAAAGCATCCACAACGGACTGGTTGAGACCCAAAAATTTTCTACGCCCGATGACATGGTGCTTATTTGCGACGGAGTACGCCCGCTGATTTCACATCAGCTTATTTCAGACTGTATAGAAACTGTATCTGAATACGGAACTGCCGTTCCCGTAACACCGAGTATTGATTCAGTTTTGCAGAGCGAAGACGGTATGACATGCCGCAAGAGTCTGCCCCGAAAACAAATGTATATCACGCAGGCTCCGCAGGGATTTACGATGAAAAGAATTATGGACGCTCACAGCGAAGCTGAGCGTCTCGGCATAAAAAATCCTATTTCGTCAAGCGAGCTTTTAATTGAGCTTGGTCAAGAGGTGCATATATTTAAAGGTGAACGTGACAACATAAAGGTGACAACTCCGGAGGATCTTAAATTCCTGCGTTCAAGATATTATTACCGAAGCTTTAAAAACTTTGCAAAAGAGGAGCTAAAGTATGGATTATAAAGTAAAAAGCCATTTGCATCCCTATGTTTTTGAAGACATTAAAACAATTACAGACAGCAATATTAACTGGCCGTGCCTTTGCGATAAAACCGTGCTTGTCACGGGAGGCAGCGGCTTTATTGCTTTTTATATTGTGTGCGCTCTGCTAATAAGGAATGATATCTTTAAAAGCAATATAAAAGTTAAAGCGCTTGTAAGAAACCGTGAAAAGGCTGAAAAAAAGTACGGTGAGCTTTTGAGCCGTGATGATTTAGAGCTGATTGTACAGGACGTATGCGTTCCGTTTGATTTTGACAGAGCCGATTTTGTCATTCACGCAGCAAGTCAAGCAAGCGCCTATTATTTTGAAAATGACCCCGCAGGAACGATTGACGCCAATTTGACGGGTACTTTAAACGCGCTCGATTATGCAAAAAAGAGCAAATCTGAAAGTACGCTTATAGTATCATCACTAAAAGTTTACGGCTCGGTGTATAACGGCAAAAACTCAATATCAGAAAACGATTTGGGCTACATTGATATAGACAGCTACAAAAACTGCTATGCTCAGGGCAAGCGTGCCGCCGAAACGCTGGGCTGCTGCTATGCAAGGCAGTATAATATGAATATAAAGATAGCAAGACCCGCCTATATTTACGGTGCGGCAAGCCTTGATGACAACAGGGTTTGGGCTCAGTTTATTTCTAATGTTGTAAAAAAAGAAAATATTTTGCTGAAAAGCAACGGAGCGGCTCTGAGAAGCTTCTGCTATGTAACCGATACAGCCGCAGCTTTGCTTAAAATTTTGCTTGACGGTGAAAGCGAAACAGCTTACAATATAGCAAATCCGCAAAGCGATGTAACGATAAGGGACTTCGCAAAAGCGGCTGTAAACGCATTTCCTGAGCTGAATCTTACTCTGAGCTTTGCAAACCCCGATGACGAAAAAGAGCCTGTTCCCTCCCCTATGTCGCAAACTCCTGAAATTTTAGACCCGACAAGGCTAAATAAACTCGGATGGAAAGCCGAAGTTGACCTGACACAGGGAATTAAACGCAGCGTCAAAATTATGAGCCTGCAAATAAATTCATAAAGGAAATTACGATGCAAATCAAAGATATATTAAACGAATTTCAAGCTGACTGGGCGGCTATGCCGAGCATTGAAAAAAATATAATTGATAAAATAAGAAACAAATCGTTTTTAATCTGCGGCAGTGAGCTTGCACGCTGTCTTTGCTATGCCCTTTTGTATCTTAACGAAACAAAAGGACTTAATACAAGAGTTATTTTCTGCGGAGAATCAAGCGATGCGATTTCAGACTTTAACAAGGAACTGCTTGTGCGTGATGACTTTGATTTTGTCTTGTTTAATTCTTTAGAGGAACTAAACAAAGCGGACTATGTAGTTCATACGGGTTTGTGCTGCGAGAATATTGATGAGTGTTCAAATTTATTTTCTTCTCAGATAAATGAAGTAAAAGCGTTATCAAAGGTATCTGAAAAATGCGGTGCAAAAACCGTTGTACTTACAGACAGCAGAATTTACGGCAATGCAAAAAATCACAGGGTTTACTCCGAAAACGAGTACGCAAAAATTGATTTAACTTCTCCCGAAAGTTTTGCCTCTCAGCTTATGAGAACAACCGAAAGCCTTTGGAGCTGTCTTAACAAGGACAAGGCCTTTGACCTTACCTTTCTCAGAACGGGTATCATACTCGGTGCGGGCACAAAACTCAGCACTATGCTTGACAAAACGCTTGAATGTGTTGCAAACGGCAAAAAATGCAGTCTTATTAATTCTTTTAAGAAATATTCATTTGTTTATATAAGCGATGTTTTCAGGGCAATTATATATTCTTTTACAGCACTTGAATGCGGAGTGTATAATGTTGCAGGCATTGACTCTACTGTGTCAACAGGTATGATAAGTGCCATTCTGCACGATGTTTACGCCGGTATGGCAGATATTTCACTAAGCGAATGCGGTGATTTTGACGGCTGTGCAATTAATGCAAACAAAATATGCGAGCATGGCTGTGAACCTGTTATCACGCTTGAAACGGCACTTGAGCTTTGTGTAATGAGCAAAATGCAGGATAACACCGCCATGAGCCTGCCGCACAATCATGACGGCAGATTAACCTCAATTCAGCAGATTTTGCTTGCCTATCTTCTTGAGGTTGACAGAATTTGCAAAAAACATAATATTAAATATTTCCTTGCGGGAGGAACACTTCTCGGTGCCATAAGGCACAAGGGATTTATTCCGTGGGATGACGACGCAGATATTATGATGCTTCGTGAAGATTACGACCGATTTTGCGAAATTGCAGAAAAAGAAATGCCTGAAACTATGACATTTCAGACATTTAAAACAGACAAAAACTGCTTTTATGAATTTGCAAAATTCAGACTTAACGGAACGGTCTTTGCCACGGGATTTGCAAAGGAACACAAGGGTATGCACAACGGTCTTGCTTTTGATATTTTCTGTCATGACAAAACGGCAAATTCAAAGCTCGGTCAAAAGCTTCATCTTGCAATGACGCTGTTTACCCGTGCGCTTGTGTTTAACAAGTGGAACAACAGAAAAGCTCAAAACGACAGCAAATTTCAGTCCGTTATAACCGATTTTTGCAAAACCGTATTCCCGCTTAGGTTCAGTCTTTGGCTCGATAATAAGACTATAAGTTTCTTTAAAAGAAAAAAGAACGCAAAATACCTTTACGACGGTATGGGCAGAAACATCTACAACGGCAGTTTTCCCATTGAATATCTTGATAACGTAATTTATGTGGATTTTGAGGGCTACAAGCTACCCGTTCCTGAAAAATATCACGAGTATCTAACATTTCTGTACGGCGATTATATGGAGCTTGCTCCGTTAAGCACAAGGCTTGGATGTCACGATATTAAACTGTGCGACATCGGAAAATACGACGGCTTTAAAATCAATAAAAACTCTGAAAAATAATTTTTAATGTTTACCGTAATTTTGTGCAAGTGCAAAATTGCGGTATTCTTTTTCAAATGTGACCTCTCGTATTACGCTGATAAAGTCGGGCAGTGTATACGGCTGATTTTCGTCTAAAAGCTCAATCTCAAGCGTTGCCCTGTCGCTCCAAAACGGATATATATCAAGCTCAAAATATTCGCTGTTGTACACAATGCAGTACCTGTCCTTTGATATAACTCCCGAAATAAACTCCTTTTTGCTCATATAATTGTTATATTCTTCTTTGGAAATATAGTTTTCGGTTTCAATGCGTTTAATATCGCTGATTTTTATTTTGACCGTCTTAATATAAACGGCATTCTCCCCCTCGCCCCGTTTTCTTATTCTGAAATTTCCCTCATCGGGGGTGTTGAGATACGCCTGAGTAATCGGGATTTTCCGACAGGTTTTTCTTTTTTCTAAAAGCTGTAAATCGGGATACTTAATGAGAAATTTTCTTTCAATTTCAAAATGACTCGGTATTCCGAGAAATGCCAGTATCTCGGTAGTAAGTCTTTCAAGCTTTTTGTCAAATGAAGCGGAGTTGTCAATTACGCGAAGGTGAGGCGTACCCACCCAAGCGGAAAGGATCTCTTCATCAATCATTCTCGCCTGCTCTATGCTTTCACTGCGAGCATTGTTGCTTTTGTTACTGTAAAAGTTCTCTGCGCCGTCCGCGGCTGTTACAAGGTGAAAAACTGCGTCGTAGGAGTTTCGTATTACATCCTCATTTTCACCGCACAACGCAGAATATCTGTCAAAATTTGCTTGTCCCGCGTATGCAAGGCTGTCAAGCAGCCCCCTGTCAAAGAGGATTACCACCCTGTCACAGTCCATATTCACAGCAAGTTGAGTTTTCTCTCTTTCTTCCTTTAACTGCGTCTCAAACAATAACTTATGAAATTCATATATTCCCATATTCTGAGGCGTTTTTCCGCTTAAAATGAGCTTTGTCGCGCACTCCTCAACAGTTAATGTATTTATCCGCTTTTCTCTAAGCTTTTCTGCCGCATAAGCGAGTGCAGTTGTTTTCCCTGCGCACGGTCCGCCCGTCAATACTATTTTTATAACCTCCGCCATATCTGTTTTCTCCCTTTTTTCATCCTGTTAAAATATTATAATACACCAATTTTAAATGTCAACTTATTGATTTTATGTTGGACTTTTTTTATAATTTAATTAATTAAAATTGTAATCTGAAGGCATACCTGTTACAATTACTATAATAACTATTATGTCAAAAAGAGGTAGTAATATGAAAACAATTAAACTTGGCAGAACAAACATAAATGTACCTGCAATTTCAATAGGCTGTATGAGGTTAAACTCCCTTGACGAAAGAGGTGCCGCAGACTTTATAAATCACGCTGTCAGCCGTGGTCTTAACTTCTTTGATCACGCCGATATATACGGTGACGGCGAATGTGAAAGACTGTTTTCTCAGGCGTTAAAAAGCTCGGGCGTCAAAAGAGAAGATTTGTTTATCGAATCTAAATGCGGTATTGTCCCCGGGGTTATGTATGACTTTTCATATGAGCATATTATAAACAGCGTTGACGGGATACTCGACAGACTGCAAACAGAATATCTTGATATGCTGCTGCTCCACCGTCCCGACGCACTTGTTGAACCAGAGGAGGTCGCAAAAGCTTTTGACGAGCTGTACTCAAAAGGCAAGGTGAGGTATTTCGGTGTATCAAATATGAACAGCGGTCAAATTGAGCTGCTTAAAAAATGTGTGTCACAGGACATACAGGCAAACCAGCTACAGCTAAGCATTATAAACTCACAGATGATACGAAACGGGCTTGAGGTTAATATGACAACAGAAGGCTCTCTTGACCGTGACGGCGGAATTTTAAATTATTGCAGACTTAACGACATTACAATTCAGGCATGGTCGCCTTTTCAATACGGATTTTTTGAGGGTGTATTTTTAAACAACGATAAGTTTCCTAAGCTTAACGAAGTAATTAATTCTGTTGCGGAAAAATACTCTGTCAGCAATACATCGGTTGCAACAGCGTGGATTTTAAGACACCCCGCAAATATCCAGATGATTTCGGGTACAATGAATAAATCAAGACTTGATGAAATTTGCAAAGGATCAGATATAGTGCTGACACGCGAGGAATGGTATAAAATTTACCTTGCGGCAGGAAATATGCTCCCTTAACATTGACAAATTATCCACATAAGTGATAAAATAAGTGTATACCTTTAAAGAGGTTTTTGTATTTGTTTCGAAAGGAAGTAATTTAAATGGAAAAGCAAAACATTGACTGGTCGAATCTCGGCTTCGGCTATATTCCGACAGGCGAAAGATTTGTATCAAACTTCAAGGACGGTAAGTGGGACGATGGTACAATGACCACAGACGCTACCGTGACAATCAGTGAATGTGCAGGTGTTTTGCAGTACGCCCAGACTTGCTTTGAGGGTATGAAAGCCTACACAACCTGCGACGGCAGAATTGTTGTGTTCAGACCTGACCTTAACGCTCAGAGAATGGAAGACAGCTGCAAGCGTCTTGAAATGCCTGTATTCCCTAAAGAAAAGTTTGTTGAGGCGGTTTGCAAGGTTGTTGAGGCAAATTCCGATTTTGTTCCTCCTTACGGAACAGGTGCTACTCTCTATATTCGTCCGTATATGTTCGGTTCCGACGCTGTTATCGGCGTAAAACCGTCAAATGAATATCAGTTCAGGGTATTTACAACGCCTGTTGGTCCTTACTTTAAGGGCGGTGTAAAGCCGATTACTATCAAGGTATCTGATTTTGACAGAGCCGCTCCCCACGGAACAGGTCATATTAAGGCAGGCTTAAACTACGCTATGAGTCTTCACGCTATTGTTACTGCTCACGCTGAGGGCTTTGATGAAAATATGTATCTTGACCCGGCTACACGCACAAAGGTTGAAGAAACTGGCGGAGCAAACTTCCTGTTTATCACAAAGGACAACAAGGTAGTTACTCCTAAATCAAACAGTATTCTGCCCTCTATTACACGCCGCTCGCTTATGTATGTTGCAGAGCATTATCTCGGTCTTGAGGTTGAAGAAAGAGAAGTTTACTTCAGCGAAGTCAAGGATTTTGTTGAATGCGGTCTTTGCGGCACAGCGGCTGTTATTTCACCTGTAGGTAAAATTAATGACCACGGCAAGGAAATTTGCTTTGCTAACGGCACTACGGAGATGGGTCCGGTTATCAAAAAGCTTTATGATACTCTTACAGGTATTCAGATGGGCAAAATCGAGGCTCCCGAGGGTTGGATTAAAGAAATTAAGTAAAAAATATTTAAATTTTCAGCCGCATATCAAATTTGATATGCGGCTGTTTTGCGTATATTTTTCATAAATAAGTCGAGTGCCTCGACACTGGGTTCGAGCAGACAGGTTGATATTGTCAAATCTTCTCTGCGCGACCGTTTTCGAACAATTTCCTATAAAGTAAAAATGCCGCTCCTGCATGCAAAACGGAGCGGCTGTAATTTATTATGCTATTAGTCAGCTGTGTAAGGAAGCAAAGCAAGGTGACGGGCACGCTTGATTGCTACAGTAAGCTCACGCTGATGCTTTGCACATGTGCCTGTTACACGGCGGGGAAGAATTTTTCCTCTCTCTGACATATAACGGCGAAGGCGTGAAATATCTTTATAATCAATATGTTCAACCTTATCCACGCAGAAGCCGCAAACTTTCTTGCGAGCCTTTCTGCCACGATTCATTGGTCTGTCTGCCATGATAAGTTCTCCTTTCAATGAGAATTATTTAAACTAAAGTTGTAATTAAAACGGTAAGTCGTCATCAAGCGGCATATCCTGAAAATCGGAATTTGCACCGCTCTGATAAGAAGCCTGTGCGGGGGCTTCATGCTGATATGACTGATTTGCACCATAACTCTGGTTAGAACCATATGACTGGTTATACGAAGAGCCTGAATTGTCACGGCGCTCACCTGTAAACGAAACATTATCAGCAACAACCTCAACAACATAACGAGTTGAGCCATCCTTTGCCTGATAGGTTCTGCTTTGAAGCTGACCCTCAACGGCAATAAGAGAACCTTTACCGAAGTAGCGGCACACAAACTCGGCCGTGTTTCTCCAGCATACGACATCAATGAAATCAGCTTTGCGTTCTTCGCCCTGCTTAACATAGCTGCGTTCAACGGCAATTCTAAAGCTTGTAACGCTGATTCCCGTTCCTGTTGTTTTTAACTCAGGGTCAGAAACAAGTCTGCCCATTAAAATAACTCTGTTTAACATCTTAGTACCTTTTGTAACTTGGGATTTACCCTACACTGTCATTATTCGTCTTCTTTTTTGATGATGAGTGAACGCATTACGCCGTCAGTGATTTTGTAGATACGGTCAAGCTCCGCAGGGAACTCGGCTGTGCTTTCAAAATCAAAGAGAACATAGTAGCCTTCGCTCTCTTTGTTGATAAGGTAAGCAAGCTTTCTCTTGCCCCATTCGTCAACATTTTTCAAAGTGGCATGCTTTTCAATGAGAGCCTTGAACTTTTCAACGATAGCCTGAATACCTTCTTCGCCCTTTTTCATTGAAATAATCATTACGGTTTCGTAATTAGCTGTAACTGCCATTATATTGCACCTCCTTCTGGACATTATGGCGGCTTTTGCCGCAAGGATTTGTTGCATAAAACAACAGTTTCATTATATCATAAAATACAAACTTGTCAACCTTTTTTCCACGATTTTACGGCTTAATTACCCTATTGATTATATATTTTACGAGCCTGCACTTTCATATGCTTTGATGCCCCTGTTCCATATCAGTACACCTATCGTCATAATGATAAGAGAAATCACAACGGTGAGTCCGATATTAAACAGCGGATTTTCGCCTGTGAGAATATAATTCGCGGGATAAAACGCCGTAAATGCAAACGGTATGATATATGTGATAATACTCCTTACAACATTATTGTAAATTGTAACGGGGTACTTTGCAAAGTCGTTTACCATATAAAACATATAGGTGATATTTCCGCTGCGTTTCGTCCAGAATGCTATTGCTGATGTTGCAATCTTTATACCCGTATAAATCAGCGTCGCAAAAGGGATAACAAGTATTGCGAGCAAAATTTTGATAAAACTCCACTCGATCGACAGCGACGGCAAGGTTATGCAAATCAATGCAACTCCCATAATCAACTCTCCGAGTGCGTCAATTTGCAGCTTTTCAACCATTACATGAAAAAGTGTGTTTATCGGTCGTGTCAGATACTTATCAAAATCTCCCTTTCGTACCGTAAAGTGCCCTATCGCCCATAGATTATCAAACAACAGGTGATCAAGTCCCTTGGGAATAAGCGAAAATCCGTAAATAAACACTACCTGCTTAAGAGACCATCCCATAAGACTTGGGATTTGACTGAAAATTATCCAGAGAAAAAGCATATTGAAAAACTGTCCGAGTAAAAAACCTATAATGCCCACGACAAAGTCGCCCTTGTACTCCATCATTCTCTTGAATTCCTGGGCAACAAAAATTCTGTGCATACGCAGCATTCTTTTTATCTGTTTCATTCCTATCCCCCCTGTACCGACAAATGCTTGAGAGAAACCCTCCAAAGCAGCTTTGAGAGTCCCCAGAAAAACAGTGCCCAAAACATCTGCAAGCCCAAATAATACAACAGGAAAAGGCCGCTGTACATTCCCATATAAATCATAACAGGCGTATAGTTAAGCGACGCAAACGGCAAAAGCAGGAAAATCTGCTCCAGCGTGTCAGGCAAAAAAGCAAGCGGGATCGTAGCACCCGACAAAAAACCTACAATGCAGTTTTTCATCATATTTGCACCCCACAGGTACTTGATAATGAACGCGACAAAGCCGAAGCATATGTTAAAGAAAAAATTTATCAGATAGGCGAAAACGCAGCTGAGTATGTACAGCAAAAAACCGAAAATATTAAACTGAACGCTGCCTATCAGAACGGTTCTCACAACTTCAACACCTATTACCATAGGAACAATAAGAATACATATTGTCATAAATTTGTTTCCGAGTTCCTGAAAAAGAAAGGTCGAATTGTAGCTTATAGGCTTGATGATACGCATAGATATTGAGCCGTCGCGTATTTCCTCGCCTATATCATATGTACCTCCGCTGCTTATAAGCGTGCTTGTCAAAAACATCAGAAATATGTACACAACCATTTGCGGCATCGTAAAACCGTTCATGGAATTGCTGTCGCCTGAAAGAAAAACCGCTTTCCAAATAAAATACGAAACAAAGCAAGCAAGCACATTGCCTATCATAAAAAATATCCAGTTTGCCCGATATGTTGTAGTTTCCTGCATACCGGCGTTGACAAACGGCAAATAAATACGAAGCTTCTTTTTCATATCACACCCCCTGCTTGTAAAGCCTGCGTATAATTTCTTCTATGTCGGCGTCCTTTACGCTTATATCGCTGATATTAATTTTGCCGAGCGTATAGTCAAGCATATCGGAAACAGGAACGACGGAGCTGTTAAACCGTACTTTAACCGCATTTCCCTCTGTTTCAACACTTATGTCTTCATCAGAAAATCCAAAATGCTCTCTGTATGCAAGCACCTTGTCAACATCATTTGTATCGGTATCAAAACACATCTCTCTGATCTGACCGTATTTGCTTTTCAGCTCGGAAATTGATCCGTCAAATACATTTTTGCCCTTATCAATCATCACTATCCTCTTAGAAAGCATCTCGATATCCGCAAGGTCATGTGTTGTGAGTATGACAGTTGTTTTTTCCTGTTTGTTTATGTAATCAATCGCGTTTCGTATGTTATCCTTTACAACAACATCAAGTCCTATTGTCGGTTCATCAATAAACTTGGGTACACCTCTCCAATCCCTTGATACGCCTTGCCTTAACGGAATACACAAATGTGTTTTGTGTTGACCTCCCTCATATATTTTATCAAAGAGGGCGCATAGTCAATCCAGACTATGCGCCTTTTTCTACCCTCGCGTTTTCATCGAAGGCTATGTATTTGGTTTTTGCTGATTACAGGCTGCGGAGCAGGCTCATGTTTTTCTTATTAAGTGCTTTTTGCAGCTTTTCATTCTCGGCGGTCAGCCTGCTGTTTTCTTTTTGCAGGGTTCGTATTTTCTCATGCAGGGCAATGATTTCGTTGTCCATCGCCATATCGAGAATGTTCTTTCGGGGGTCGGTCATTCCGACCTGCTGTTCAAGCGCCTTATCCAGTGTGTTTCTCACAATAGGGTTCTTGTAAAAAAATCCCCTCGACAATCCTGTCTTGGCAATCAGCTTCGGGATCGTTATTTTCTCTCCCTCATCCAGCATTTCAAAGATTGTCTTTTTAGCAAGTTCAATCTTGTCCGCACTGCTCTTTCGGTTACAAGCGACCATCTTTTCGTATTTGCTCATATTCATCCTCCCATCCGTCTAAGTTGTTTAATATTATCGCCGAGAGCTTCTGCCGTGCCTTTCGGGTTTCATCGGCAAGTAGTTGATTGCTCATCTTGCG
>CALYBM010000120.1 GCA_944412525.1 uncultured Ruminococcus sp.
CGAACTCCCGACCTTCTGATTCGTAGTCAGACACTCTATCCAGCTGAGCTACCGGCGCATATGCGGTTGATTTTCAACCGCAAGCAGTATTATACCACATCAAAAACTAAAAAGCAAGAACTTTTTACGCTTTTGCATCAAAAAAAGCAAAGAATGCTTTATATGCCATATAAACATCTGTTTTCGATACAATTTCAAAAGGAGCGTGCATTGAAAGCACAGGGACGCCTAAATCAACAACATCTACATTCATATTTGCCACATACTTTGCGATAGTTCCGCCTCCGCCGAGGTCAACCTTACCAAGCTCGCCTACCTGCCACATAATATTGTTTTCCTCAAGCATCGCACGGATTTTGCCCATATATTCGGCAGACGCGTCAGAAGTATCGTATTTTCCGCCGTGACCCGTATATTTTGAAATAATTACGCCGTTGTTGATATAGGAGGTGTTTTTTGCCTCAAAGGCAGAGGCGTAGGTAGGATCAAAAGCCGCATTAACATCAGCAGAAAGGCAGGTGCTTCTTGACAAAGCCCTGTAACCCTCAACTCCGTCCTGATTTGCAAGATCGTATACAAAATAGCGTAAGAAGTCGCTTTGCATACCTGTGTTTCCGTCACTGCCTATCTCCTCTTTATCCGCAAGATAAGTGATGCAGGTTTGCTCGGGAAGTTCAGTATTAAGCGCAGCCATAAGTGCAGGATAAGCACATACCTTATCGTCGTGTCCGTAGCCGCCTATCATACTTGAGTCAAAGCCTATATCCCTTGCCTTAAAGGACGGCACAAGACAAAGCTCTGCCGAAAGAAAATCACTTTCACATATACCGTATTTTTTATTAAGTATTGCCAGTACATTAAGCTTTACAAGGTCTTTTTCTTCATCCTTTGTATCATACGGACGGGAACCTGCAATTACATTTAGGTCTTCGCCGGTAAATGCTTTAGACAACGGCTTTGTTGCCTGTTCGCTTGAAAGATGCGGAAGAAGGTCTGTTATGCAGAAGCAGGATTCCTCAGGATCATCACCCCACACAATATCAACCTTTTCACCGTCAAGCTTTACAACAGTGCCGTGAAGAGAGAGCGGAATAGCAAGCCACTGATATTTCTTCATTCCGCCGTAGTAATGCGTTTTAAAAAGAGCAAGATTGTTTGCTTCGTAAAGCGGATTCGGTTTTAAATCTATTCTCGGAGAATCTATGTGAGCTATCGCAAGACGAGCACCTTTTTTTACTCCGCTTTTACCGATTACCGCAAGGGCAACAGCCTTTCCGCGGTTTACGCAGTAAACCTTGTCCCCTGCCTTGTATTCAGCTTCGGGATCATACTTAGTAAATCCCGCTTTTTTTGCAAGCTCGACGGAAGAACGAACAGCCTCTCTCTCTATAGGAGAGTTGTCAAGGAATTTTTTGTAGCCTTTGCAAAATTCATCTGCGGCTTTTATTTCTTTCTTTGAAAGCTCTTTTACTCCGCTTGCTTCTTTTATCATAAGTTTTTCTTTAAGCTTTGCTGTTTTTGACTTTTCTTCAGCCATTTAAATCATCCTTTCATAAGACAGATTAATAAGATATATTATTTGTATAAATATGTAAATTAAACCTGATTTGATAATAATCAGTAATAAAGCTGCAAATACATTTCTTTTGCGTCCTCAACCTTGTCAACATAATTGCTTGTTTCGGGATACGGAATATTCTCAAGCGTTTCTCCGTCGGAGCTGTACTCTCTGTTTGAAAGCCATTCGCCGACTACAAAACCCGCGTTATACGCCGCAACGGCACATCTTTCATTGCCGTAATAATCGTAAAAATACCGCAGAAGATAACAACCGTAATCAATGCAGATTTCGGGATCAAATAGATCCTGTTCGGTGTATTTTCCCTCTTCTCCTCGCTTCTCCTGAAGCCACTCAAATGACGAGGGCATCATCTGCATTATTCCGCACGCCCCGACAGGCGACTGCGCCTCAGGGTCAAAACCGCTTTCAGTGCGGATAACGGCATACACAAGCGCAGGTTCAAGGTTATATTCTTCGGCGTTTTCTTCGACAATATCGCTGTACTCTGTAGGATAGTTAATCTTTTGAAAACGCTGTTTTACATTCTCGTAATAATTTGAAACAAAATACAAGGCGAAACCTGCCAAAATCACAAGCACGACAAAGCAGATTAAAATTTTCAGTCCTCTTTTGCTTTTCCGTTTATAACGACGGGAAGCCGCAGGCATCAAATCACCTCAATTAAATTACTCACAAAGCTTTTTAACAAGCTTTTCAAGCTGTGTTGTAAATTCCTCAAAATCAGAATTGTTTTCAATTATATAATCCGAATTTTCCGCAAAAAATTTTTCGTCAAGCTGTGCGTTCATTCTCATAACCGCAAGCTCTCTCGAAATGTTATCACGACTGCAAATTCTTTCAAGCCTTACCGAGCTTTTTGCTATAATACTTACAATCTCGTCGCAAATAACATCCGCATTGCTCTCAAAAAGCTGCGGAGCGTCGTAAACAATCATTTTTGCGCCGTTTTTTATTTCTTTTTTTATTTCCGAGAGCAGATATGCAGTAACAAAAGGATGCACTATTGAATTTAACAAAGACGTGCTTTCCTTTGAAGAAAAGGCTCTCTGTGCAAGAAGTTTTCTGTCAAGCGTTCCGTTTTCACCAAGTATATCGGCGCCAAATGCCGCACAAACAGCTTTAATACACGGAGAATCGCTTTCATAAATTTTTTTCACAAGCGTATCGGCGTTGATAACGGAAAAACCGTTTTTTGCAAGATAATCGGACGCCGTACTTTTGCCTGCACCGCTCTGCCCCGTAAGTCCTATAATTTTACATTTTTTCAAGGTCTATCACCTCAAAGCCTGCCGCCCTGATAAGTCTGTTATAAACCGCCATTCCCACACCGTCTATGGACGGGAGTCGAGAATAAACGGTTTTGACGGTACTGTCGCCGTCAATTTTTCTAAGCTCATCAAACAGCCTGTGTGCCTGTACCGAGTAGTCGCTCCTGCTTCCGAGGCTGAAACACCTTACACT
The DNA here is from genome assembly GCA_944412525.1 of uncultured Ruminococcus sp. Taxonomy (GTDB): domain Bacteria; phylum Bacillota; class Clostridia; order Oscillospirales; family Acutalibacteraceae; genus Ruminococcoides. The sequence goes on from CALYBM010000120.1 coordinate 3,044, forward strand.
AAGATGTTCTGTATCCTCATCACAGCACAGAGCAGCCGTTTCGCTGTCTGCGTGTTGGTTTACATAACTAATATACTCACTGTCAGAGCATTTAAGAAGTATTACATTCGCCTTTGGGGCATAGTGCTTGTACTTCATACCGGGACTTGCAGCCTTAACACCGCTTTTGAGCTTGTGAAGCACAGCGTCGTCAAGCTCAACATCTCCCAAAACCTCTCTGAGCTGTTCAAGCGTTACTGCACCGGGACGCAAAAGGCGTGGGGTTTTCCCTGCAAGCGTAATAACCGTACTTTCAAGTCCGACATCGCTCATGCCTCCGTCAACAACTGCGTCTATTTTTCCGTTTAAATCGCTCATAACGTGAAGCGCCGTTGTCGGGCTTGGCGAACCCGAAAGATTTGCCGACGGTGCGGCAAGCACGGTACCTGACGCTTTTATTATCTTTTGAGCGGTCGGATGACTCGGAAATCGTATCGCAACCGTATCAAGACCTGCCGAAACCTCGTTTGGAATCACATCTGACTTTTTCATAATCATTGTCAGAGGTCCGGGCCAAAAGCGGTCAGCAAGCAGTCTCGCCTGCTTTGGTATTTGCGATGCCAAATTAAATTTTCCAATATCCGAAAAATCAGATATATGCACAATCAGAGGATTGTCGGCAGGTCTGCCTTTTGCGGCAAAAATTTTTAATACAGCCTTTGGATCAAGCGCATTTGCCGCAAGTCCGTAAACAGTTTCCGTAGGTATGCCTACAAGTCCGCCGTTTTTGAGAATTTGTGCCGCTTTTATTATATTTTCTTCAGTATTATCAAGTAAAAGTGTATTCAAGATACTCACCCTGTTATGACTCCATACTTTCCTTTAGCTTTTCAGCACGGTCAGCCGCAATCAACGCATCAATAACCTCGTCAAGGTTTCCGTTTAAAATATCCTCAAGCTTATAAAGCGTAAGCCCTATTCTGTGATCGGTCAATCTTCCCTGCGGGTAATTGTATGTGCGTATTCTTTCGCTTCTGTCACCTGTTCCCACCTGAGATTTTCTGTCGGCGGCAATTTCACTTGCCTGTTTGTCCTGCTTTTCCTTTAGCAGTCGGCTTTTGAGTACCTTGAGCGCCTTGTCCTTGTTTTTGTACTGACTTCTCTCGTCCTGACACTCAACGACCGTTCCCGTAGGAATATGAGTAATTCTTATTGCAGAGCTTGTTTTGTTGATGTGCTGACCGCCCGCACCGCTTGAACGGAATGTATCTATTTTAAGATCCGCGGGGTCAATTTCAAGCTCTATATCCTCGGCTTCGGGCAAAACCGCCACTGTCGTCGTGGAAGTATGCACCCGACCCTGGCTTTCCGTTTCGGGGACACGCTGAACACGGTGAACACCGCTCTCATACTTAAAGCGTGAATATGCTCCCTCTCCTTCAACCATAAAAGAAATTTCCTTGTAGCCGCCGAGCTCGGTTTCGTTTGCGTTGATAACCTCAACCTTGTAGCCGTGCTTTTCTGCATACATCGAGTACATTCTGAAAAGTACTGCGGAAAACAACGCCGATTCCTCGCCGCCTGCACCGCCTCTGATTTCTATTATAACATTTCTTTCGTCGTTCGGATCCTTGGGAAGCAGAAGAATTTTGAGCTTTTCTGAAAGTGTTTCTATGGATGTCTTTGCCTCGTCAAGCTGCGCCTGTGCAAGCTCTTTAAGCTCCGGATCCGTTGTTTCGCCCAAAATCTCAAGGCTTTCCTTTTCGGAAGCAACCGCTTTTTTGTAGTCGCGGTAGGCAAGCACAATCTCCTCGATTGACTTAAGCTCTTTCATAATCTTTTGAAACTCATCGGGATCCGCCGCAACGGACGGCTCGTAAAGTCTCTGCGAAAGTTCAGTATATCTCTTGTCAAAAATTTCAATTCTTTCAAACATAAATATATCCTATCTGATTATTACTTACTATGCAACAAAATCAAGCTTCCTCAATTATGTGTTTGATATTTTTCTCAATTTTGTTTCTGGGAACCATAACCTCTCTGCCGCATTTTTCGCACTTTATTTTAAAATCCATTCCGATTCTTAAAATAACAAAGGTTTTGCCTCCGCAGGGATGCTGTTTTTTCATTTCAACACGGTCACCGACTTTTATGTTCAGAAAAAACACCTCCAAGCTAAAATACATATCAGCAAATAAAATACGATTTTGCTTTAAATTTTATTATACATCAAATAAACTTAAATATCAACCGCATGGGATACGGTTGTACTAAGCAAAAATCACCTGAGCTTAAAAAATTCTCTTGACAATCGCAAAATCAAAATATATAATAATTTGTAACAGATAAATCCCCTTAAAAACTGTGACGGGAACAAGATATTTGTCTTTCGGCAAAGAGAATCGGCGGTTGGTGTAAGCCGATGCGAGGACTTGTATGTATAGCTCATCCCCGAGTTTTTCGTGCGAAATGCCCGTGTGCATGGCAGTGCGAAACGCAAGACTGCGTTATCGGTCAGAACTTTGTTTGAAGTTTTTGAGGGACTCACAGCAATGTGCGTCCGAATTTGGGTGGTACCACGATATTATTCGTCCCTTTTAGCAATTATACAGTTGCTTTTGAGGGGCTTTTTTTGTGTTAAATTTAAATATGCTAATCTTTATGGATAATAATCATAGATTAGTATAAGGAGGTTATTTTTATGAAACCGTCTTTTGAAAAGTATATTCCGTTTAAGCAGATTGATATTCCGGACAGAACATGGCCTGACAAAACGATTACCAAGGCTCCTATTTGGTGCAGCGTTGACCTGCGCGACGGAAACCAGGCTCTTATTGACCCGATGAATCTTGAAGAAAAGCTTGAGTTTTTCCACGCACTTTGCGATATGGGCTTTAAGGAAATTGAAATCGGCTTTCCGAGTGCTTCGGAAACAGAATATGAGATATGCCGCGAGCTTATTGAAAAAAATCATATTCCCGACGATGTAACGATTCAGGTTCTTGTGCAGGCAAGAGAACACCTGATCCGCAAGACATTTGAAGCCGTAAAGGGTGCAAAAAATGTAATAATTCATTTTTATAACTCAACCTCGACGCTTCAGAGAAAGGTCGTTTTTAAAACCGATATGGACGGAGTTATAAAAATTGCCGTCGATGGTGCGAAGCTTATAAAACAGCTTACAGATGAGTATAACGGCGATACAAACTTCAGATTTGAATACTCTCCGGAAAGCTTCAGCGGAACGGAAATGGACAATGCGGTTGAAATTTGTGACAAGGTTATGGAGGCACTCGGCTCAACGGAGGAAAATCCTGTTATTTTAAACCTCCCCAATACAGTTGAAATGTGCACTCCGAACACATTTGCCGACCAGGTTGAATACTTTATAAGACACCTCAAAAACAGAAAGGCTGCAATTATCAGCGTTCATCCTCACAACGACCGAGGCTGCGGCGTTGCGGCAGGCGAGCTTGCTCTTCTTGCGGGAGCAGAACGCGTTGAAGGCACTCTTTTCGGCAACGGAGAACGCACGGGCAATATGGATATTGTGACGATGGGACTTAATATGTACACGCAGGGCGTTGATCCGAAGCTTGATTTTTCAAATCTTCCCAAGCTCCGTGAAATTTACGAACGCTGCACAAATATGAAAATAGATCCCCGTCAGCCGTATATCGGCGAGCTTGTATTTACAGCCTTTTCGGGTTCGCATCAAGACGCCATAAACAAGGGTATGAAGTATATGCGCGAAAGCGGCACGGATATGTGGGAGATCCCCTATCTGCCTATTGACCCTGCCGATGTAGGACGCGAATACGAGCCTATTATCAGGATTAATTCACAGTCGGGTAAGGGCGGAGCCGCATTTGTAATGAGCAACAACTTCGGCTATGATTTGCCAAAGCGTATGCACCCCGAATTTTCAAAGCTTGTACAGGCAAAATGCGAAGAGCTGGAGCGTGAGCTTGTGCCGAAAGAGCTTTTTGATGTGTTTGAGCAGAATTATCTGAACCATCCGATGAAGTATAAGCTGACAAAGAGAAAGATTTATGAGGAAAGCGAAAACGGCAAGGATTATGTTCACTTCAAGGGCAGAATGATTATTGACGACAGAGATGAAGTAATTTTGAGCGGCGTGGGCAACGGTCCGATTGACGCATTCTTTAACGCAATAAAAGCGGTGGGACTTGATAAATACGAATTTATCTCTTACAGCCAGCACGCAATTTCTCAGGGCTCTGATTCAAAGGCAGTTTCGTATATAGAGCTTAAAAAACCGAACGGGGAGCATATTTTCGGCGTTGGAATTGATTCAAATGTCAATGTAGCGTCGGTTCTCGGAGTTCTTAATGCAATCAACAGAGCAGAAGCATAAATCATAAATATTAAAACTATTTAAATGCAGCAAAGCGATAATGTTTTGCTGCATTTTTATTTTATATTCTGATATTTATTCTGATATTAAATCCAAAGTTAAAACCTCTGTCGGCTTAATTTTAGCCAAACAACAACGACTGAATTTATTTATATTGTACAGCATCATTTTTTGTTGTAATTAAATGAAATCTTATTGATATGGATTTATAATTAAATTTTGTAATTAATTATGTAAATCAAAACAAAAAGTTTGCAGGGAAAATGACTGATTTTACCTCATTGCAAAAACATATTCCTTTGTCTGTATTATAAACAGTCAATTTTAGCAGTAAAAATTCTGCTTTTGTAAAACAATTTTTATGGGGAAATAACGATGAAAACAATAAAGTTAAAAAATGTTTCAACACTTTATAACTCGGATATAAATATATTATACTGTATTTAATCAGGTGAATATTATTTTATAATGTTTAGAAAATATAAGCAAAAAAATTACATCTATTTGTTGACAATATATACCATATTTGCTATAATATGGTTAAGAAAAATAAACATAATTTTCTTGTTTTACTTAAATATTTTTTACACTTTCACAAATTTTATAGCTGTTATTTTTGTTGCAACAAATTAACATATAATTTTTAATTTATTTAAATAAAGGATTTTTCAAGTATGAAACAAAATGTAAGCAAAATCAAAAGGGCGGCATTGACCACATTAGCAGTTGCGTGTGCGTTTTCCTGTACGGCGGCAATAAGTGCAAACGCCGCTTCCGAACAGTATGTGCATACTGTAAGCGTTAAT
>CALYBM010000121.1 GCA_944412525.1 uncultured Ruminococcus sp.
GGGTATAAAGAGTAATGAAAAAATCGTTTTAAAAATTGCGTCGGCAAAAGAGAACTCGACCTATACAGATAAGCTCGGAAATAAAAGCTATACCGGCAAGGAGCTTAGGGACGGCATCGAAATTACTGCTTCGGAAAAGGACGAGTTTTCACGCATTTGGTATTTTGTTGAGGAGTAATTTTGTTTTACGGCTATACGAAAGGAAAGTATCAATGTCAGACAAAAAGTGTTTTAAACTTCAAAATTCTTCTAACAGCATAGAGATTAATGCAAATAACGGTTTATTGGAAAGCCTTAAGTCGTGCCTCGGAGATTATAATCTTGCGGATAAAAACGGCTTTGGAGGAGTAAGATATACACTTGAAACCGATGACATTAAAACTGATGAAGCTTTTACGCTTTATGTCGATAAAAAAGCCGATTATGACGTAATTACGGTTAATGATTGCACAGTGAATTGCAAAAACACTTCACTTGAAATCAATACGCGGTTTGTTTTGGAAAATGATGAGATTTTAATTGAAACTTATTCCGACAATAATGATATATCACAATTCGGTATAGACTTGAATTTCAATTTTTTGGGAAAGAAAAACGGTACATATGTGGGGCAGTTAATTCCGTCCACACCGTATAACTCTTCAAACCAAAAAAGAATGTATTATATTCTTCCTATAATAAATGTGGGCTTTTGCGCGATTGTCTCAATGTCTGAAAACACTTTATGGAAAATTGATTATTCCCCTTATTGCTCGGGTCATTATATAAACGGCTTTCAGGTTATGTCATCAATGGATAAAACCTTCGGTCCGAAGGGTGATAAGCGGCTTTTGCTTAGGATGTTTTTTGCGAAAACAATCGAAGAGTGCTTCAAACGAATACAGAAAACACTTGATTTACCGATGATTTTGCTTGAAATTACAGGCACATTTAAAAACGAGCTTGAAATTGACATCTTGGGTGAGGCTCAGTATGTTAAGGTCATATCCGACGATATTCAGGAAGATATTTCTGTAAAAGACGGCAAGGCGGTTATCAAAAAAATAAATTACGGCAGGCACACGCTTATTCCTTACAACAACGGTATAAGCGGACTTGATATTCAGGTTTGGTTCGGAGAAGATATACCTAAACTTTTTGAAAAAAGCTGCGATTCCGTAAAAGAACCGTATCACGGCGACGATAACCTCTGCGAGGGTATGTGCTGGTGCTGGGCAATGCTTTGCTATATGAATACTTACGGCAACACAAAATATTTAGATACCGTTCGGAACGCTTTAAAAACCGTAATGTGCGACGGTGTTGAACCATTGGCAAGACAAAGTATAGTGCCGTATTCCGCCGACGGTAAACCGCCGTATCATATTTACAAATCAGACAGAGTTCAGGAACAGTTCTTTGGAATTTCAATGCTCACTTCGATGTATAAGCTGACAAAGGAAGAAAAATATCTTGATTATGCGGTAAAGTCAGCTAAAACAATGATTGATACATATCAGCGTGCAGACGGCGCGATTGTTCCCCATACCGATTACACAACTGTTTGCGCTCCTATAATTGCAATTGTCGATTTGGCGTTAATTTTTAAGGGAGTTGACGCCGAAGAGTATAATTATTTCTCTTTGTCGGCTAAAAAAATCGCTGATTATCTTGTCGGCCGTGATTTTCATTTTCCGACTGAAGGTGAAATCAGCGATGTGAATGATGAGGAAATGGAGGAGGGCTCTATTTCCTGTACAGCTTTATCGGTGCTCTATTATTGCAGATATATAGAGAAAAATCAGAAATATATTGATTTTGCAAAAAAGGTTTTAAATTTGCATGATAATTGGATTACCTATACCCCTGACGTTAAGCTGTATCGCTCAACAATGCGTTGGTGGGAAAATATATGGGAGGGCGACGGCACAGGACCGTCTATTTGCGCGGGTCACGCATGGACGATTTGGCGTGCTGAAGCCGACTATCATATGGCTGTTCTGACAGCCGATCGGGAATATTTCAAAAAATCTATAAACGGTTTTATGACCAATTTTTCAAAAATCAATATGAACGGCGAATCTTATGCTTGTTATCAACCTGATTTTTTTACGGGCGGAGGTCATATCGGAACAAGAATGTCGAGAAAACAGCTTTCAGAGGAAGATTACCCCAAAAGATATGAAATTACACATAATTACCCAAGACATGTTGATAATTCGCTTTCAAGATATGCGTGGGTAAGATTCGCCGAAACTTGGCTTAAATATGAAAAACTAACAGGAGTCTGATAAATAATGAAAAATGAAGTTATTCACTTGAAGGAACATTTTTCGGATTTAGGTAAAAATGGCTGCGACCCCACGGTAGCGGTATATCTGCCGTATAATATGAGAGAGTTAAATCGGCAAAATCAAAAGAGACCTTGTATGATTATTTGTCCCGGCGGGGCATATAGGATTTGTTCGGAAAGAGAGTCGGAGCCCATTGCCCTTCAACTGCTTGCCGAGGGATTTAATGTTTTTGTAATTACCTACTCTACCGCTCCGCACGGCTACCCAACACGACTTTTGGAGGTTGCGGGTCTAATGGAGTTGATTTATCAAAATCGCGATATATGGAATTGCAATACCGAGAAAATAGCGATAATGGGATTTTCGGCAGGAGGTCATTTGGCGGCGCATCACACCAATGCGTATGACTGCGAAGCAGTTCGGAAGTTTTTCCCCGAAAGCAAACCGGTAAATGCTTCTGTTCTTTGCTATCCGGTAATAACCGCAGACCCGCAGTATTCGCACAAAGGAAGTTTTGAGGCTTTATTAGGAAACAGTGAAGTTTCGAAAAGTGATATTGAAAAATTTTCCTGCGACAGATTGGTAACTTCACAGACGCCGCCTACGTTTATGTGGCATACCGCCGAGGACGGATCGGTTCCCGTTATGAACAGTATTCTTTATGCTAAGTCATTGAGTGACAACAAAATACCTTTTGAGTATCATATTTACCCTTACGGGTATCATGGTTTGGCTACCGCCGACATTCAAACAAACGATACTGTTAATGAAAAAATAACACACATAGACTGGCTCGGACATTTAAAAAAGTGGCTGCGTCTTATGAATTTTACGATTCAAAATTAACGAGTTATTTAAATTGATATCGGGTGAATATTTATGAATATTTTTTTACTTTTTCCAAACGGAAAAGAAAAGGCGTTTACATTAAGCTATGATGACGGCGTTGATACCGACATTCGTTTTATAGAGCTTATGCAGAAATATCGGATTAAAGGTACATTTAATCTGAACTCGGGGTTGTTTGCACCTGAAGACCGTAGGAGGCAGGAGGGTCAAATTCACTTCACACTTCCAAGAAGTATTACAAAGAATTTATATAACAATCCGCTGTGCGAGGTTGCAACTCACGGAAATACTCACGCAAATTTAAAACTGTTAAATGAAGCACAGTGTTTATTTGAAATAATGAGTGACAGAAATGAACTTGAAGATTTATTTAATTGTATTGTTCGCGGTCACGCATATCCCTATGGAATTTACAGCGAGGGAGTTATCGACACTCTGCAAAAAGCAGGAATTGCGTACGCCAGAACAATCGATTCACATCGCACCTTCAAATTGCCCGATGATTGGATGAAGTGGTCGCCGACCTGTCATCACAACGATAAAGAATTATTTGATTTGGCAGACAGCTTTTTAAGCGGTAACGTCGGCAACAGCGACGGTTGGCTCTTCTATTTATGGGGGCATACCTATGAGTTCAGACGCGATAATAATTGGGAAGTCATAGAGCGTCTGTTTGAAAAAATTTCAGATAATAAAAATGTATGGTACGCCACAAACATCGAGCTTTATGAATATGTCAATGCATACAAAAGTCTTGTGTATTCTCTCGATTCCAAAACGGTATACAATCCCGCGGGTATTGATGTCTGGATAAAGAAAAACAATGAAAAGATTTGTGTTCCCGCGGCTCAAACCGTAGAAATTTAATTGTTTACAATGCTGATTTAATAATAATTTTTAAAGGATCGAGGATAGATTGATGAACCTGAAAAAGATAATCGAAAAAATGACCTTTGAAGAAAAAGCAACCATACTTACCGGCGCCACAAATATGAAAACAGTTGCCTTTGAACATTTGGGAATACCGGAAAAAAAGCTCGCCGACGGTCCTCACGGAGTACGCCGCGACTGGAAACAGGGCGATTGCGTATCGTTACCCTGTCTTACTGCGCTTGCGGCAACCTGGGATACCGAAATTGCGAAGCTTTACGGAGAAACAGTAGCTGTTGATTGCATTGAAAACAACATTGATATAATATTGGGGCCGGGTGTAAACATTAAGCGTGATATGCTTTGCGGAAGAAATTTTGAATACTTTTCCGAGGATCCTATTCTTGCCGGTGAAATGAGCGCCGCATATATAAACGGCGTTCAAACGAAGGGGGTTTCTGCCTGTTTAAAGCATTTTGCAGCTAACAATCAGGAGCGTGACAGATGTGATTTGAGCGTTGAGATAGATGAAAGAACCTTGCGGGAAATTTATCTCAAGGCGTTTGAAATTGCTGTTAAAAAATCTAATCCGGACAGCGTTATGTGTGCTTATAACAAGATCAATTCTATTTGGTGTTCTGAAAATCGGATGTTATTAACAGAAATTTTGAAGAAAGAATGGGGTTTCAAGGGATTTGTGATTTCCGATTGGGGCGCCGTTCAGAATATTAATAAAGCAATTTCAGCAGGGCTTGATTTACAGATGCCTAAGAATTCAGACATTGTAAAGCAATTATCGGCAGGTATTGAAAATAATGAAATTACTATGGAGCAAATTGACGAGGCGGTTGAAAGGGTTTTAAGCTTCTCCTTAAAGCCAAAGGCAGAGAAGCGTGTATATGACAGACAAAATCAGCACGATAACGCCAGGCGGATTGCCGAAGCCGGAATAGTATTACTTAAAAACGATGATGCTTTACCGCTCAATAAGTATAAGAAAATTGCCGTCGTAGGCGAATTTGCCAATAAACCGCTTATAGGCGGGCAGGGAAGCGCCGAGGTATACCCCGATAAAAAATATGTCGGTTCACCTCTGGAAGAGCTCAAAAAGCTTTTGCCCGACGCTGAAATTAAATATAAAGAATGTTTTACCAAAAAAGCTTTTCCCGAAGATATGCAGTGGACGCATCTTGGAGAATATTTTGATTTTATCTATGATTCTGAGGTTGTGGTTGTATTTACAGGTTCTATGGAATCCGAAGATACCGAAAAATTTGACCGCAGAACAGCCGAGCTTAACCCGCAGTATGAAATGTATATTGAGGAAGCAATTAAATTCGGGAAAAAGGTCATTGTCGTTTTACAGTCGGGCGGCGTCATAATTCCGGGAAGATGGAGCGAGGGTACCGACGCAATAGTTGAAATGTGGCTTGGCGGCGAGGGCGCGGGCGAAGCGATTGCAAACATATTATCCGGCAAGATTGCACCGTCGGGTAAATTGCCCGAAACATTCCCCTGTCACGAAAGAAAAGATTTAGGATACCCCGGCGATGGTTTGAAGGTTGAATATAAAGAAAAATTTGATGTGGGATACAGGTATTATGATAAACATAAAGAGGATATTGTTTTTCCCTTCGGTCACGGTCTCTCATATACCGAGTTTGAATATAAAGACTGCAAAGCGGTTTTAAACGGCGACAGCGTCAAGGTATCGCTCACAGTTGAAAATAAGGGTGATTATGACGGTGCTGAGATTGTTCAGATTTATGTAAACGACCCGATTACAATCGCAACCAGACCCCACAAAGAGTTAAAAGCATTTAAGAAGGTATTTGTCGGCAAGGGTAGGGCTGAACAGGTTGAAATGGAAATCCCTGTTTCCGATTTAGGATATTATAATATCTGTCTTCATAAGTGGGTTACAGAACCCGGCAAATATAATATTATATTTGCCGCTTCATCGCAAGACATCCGTGATACGGTAACAATTGTTTATGATAAGGATGCGGAATATACAATTAAAAGAATAGGAAAAGATATGATTGGCTAAGCATTTTCTATTTGTGTTTAAAAAAATTAAAAAATTAAAGAAGGGTAATTACGCAAAAATTTAAAAAGTTATTATCATTTTTACTTTCTTTTGCAATCTTAACTTCTGCTGTTACGGTGCCTAATATTGTTGAAGCGGTTATCGGTCAGTTGGAAAACAAAATAACGGTTGATGTATGGAACGGCACTTCTTCGACCGCCCCCTCTTTGCTTGATTCCACTCAAGCAAATTCGGAAAGCAATCCGTATATAATCACAAATGGAGCAGAGCTGAATTATGTTACACATAATTCAGACTGGAACATTACCAACGGTAAATACTACAAGCTTGTAAAAGATATATATTTGAACGATACAAGCGTTGAAAGTTGGTATACCTCCGATGCCGTCCATAAATGGGCAGGTGGAGATAAGTGGTTCTGCGGCAATTTTGACGGTAACGGTCATGTAGTTTACGGTTTATATTGCGAAGGTGCTAACCAGAGCGGACTTTTCCCGAGACTTTATGGACATAGAAACTGGAAAGGTCAAGAAATAGTGATAAAGAACTTAGGCATCCAGGATTCGTATATTTCGGGTGGCAACTACGGTGCCGGTGCTTTCGTCGGTCAAGTGACCGGAGATGGCGATACCGATGCATTGACGGTTAAAATCACTATAGAAAATTGCTATGCAGATGAGACAGTTACCGTTGCAGGAACAAGATACGCCGGCGGACTTGTAGGTTTATTAGATTTTAAAGGTTCATTTAGTATGAACAACTGTTACTCGAGAGTTATGTTCGGGGGCTATCCGTCGGGCTGGAACGCAAATGAAACAAACCGCAACGGCTCGCTTATAGGTTGGATTTTGAATGAAATATCGGGTTATACAAGAACAGTAAGCAACTGTTATGTAATTCTCAAAAAAGCAGATTACGACAAGGGCTACAACGCTGTACCGAATATTACCGACGGCGTAAAAGATTCGATAACCTATACAAATGTTCACGCTGCAAATGAAAATCATAGCGAAACAACACAGCATAACACCGTCACG
>CALYBM010000122.1 GCA_944412525.1 uncultured Ruminococcus sp.
ATCGTTTCTACACTTTGTATAACCTGTGCAATTGTAATGCCTGCCGTAAATGTGATTAAGACTGTTGCAGTTGTAATAGAAAACGCTTCAAACATTATGATTGCCTATTTGCCTGTTATGCTTACAATTATGGCTTCATCGGGACAGGCAGTCAGCGGATCAAGCTATTATTCAATGATGCTTTTGGCAGGGCAGGGGGTGGGGCAGCTTTCCTCAAAAGTAATTGTTCCTTTTCTTAATATGTTTTTAGGCATCAGCGTTTCGTCAAGCGTATCTCCCGATATCAACCTTTCGGGTCTTGTAGGTTTGATTTCGAAATTAATTAAATGGATGCTGAGCTTTGCAATGATGATTTTTTCTGCTCTGCTCACTTTCAAGCAGTTAATTGCCACTTCGCTTGACGATGTAGCATCAAGGGCAGTCAGATTTTCGCTTAATTCGTTTATCCCGATAGTCGGCTCGGCTTTGGCAGACGCGTACAAAACCGTTCAGGGCAGCGTCGGTCTTTTAAAATCAGGGGTAGGAGTATTTGTAATAATATCTATTGCAGTTGTGTTTTTACCGATAATAATACAGTGTCTCATGTGGATTGCGACTTTGTGGATCGGCCGCTCGACAGCTGAAATTCTTAATCTTAGTCAGGGTGCAAAACTGCTTGAGTGCGTGTCAACCGTATTTTCTACTCTCCTTGCAATCACTCTTTGTATTATGGCTGTTTACATAATTTCAACAGCCATAATACTGATAATAGGCGGTGGCAGCGGATGAGTGAAATACTTGCGGTAACATCGGCAATATGTGCGTCGGCGCTAATATGTACGCTTGTTTCGGGCTTTGTGACCGACGGAAGCACAAAAAAGATAATCAGCCTTGTTATGGGTGCTTTTATAATATGTTCAATGATAGGACCTGTAAAAAATGCAGTAAGCGGTTTTCAAACACAGATTGACGATATAAAACTTTCACAGCCTGCCGTTTCCACAGACGATGAGGCATACAGCAAGGAAATCGTAAATCAGACAAGAAAAAATCTTGAATCTTCGCTTAGAGATATACTGCTGCAAAATTCCGTTCAGATTAATGATTGTGAAATATTTTTATCTGTAACAGAAGAAAGCAGCATAATTATATCGTCGGTAAACATATATATAAGCAAGGAGTACATACAGTTTACCGATTTAATAAGTGAACTTACATTTCAAAATTTTTCGGTACAGCCAAGCATTATAACGGAGTGAAAAATGGAAGAAAGCAAAACCGTCAAATACGCTAAAAAGCTTTTTGACAATGACAAAATAAAAAGAATAATAATCATAGCAGGATTAGCAGGAATGGCACTGATTTTTCTTTCAAACTACATAGAGATAGGAAATTCTGCAAACGGCGAAAGGGAGGAGGAGTTTTCTGTAACAACTTACAGTACACAGATTGAAAACGACCTTCAGTCCGTGATCTCACGGATTGAGGGAGCAGGACAAACAGAGGTGCTTCTTACTATGGAAAACAGCGTAGAGTATGTTTACCTTGATGACAGCACAACAAAAACCAAGGAAATAGAGCCGCTGATTCGAGGTGTGCTCGTGGTTTGTGAAGGCGGTGACTCGCCTGTCGTGGTTGAGCGAATTACCGAGGCGGTGACAAAATCGCTTGACATTTCGGCGGCAAAAGTATGTATTACAAAATTATCAGAATAAAGGTCGGTAGTCTTATGAAATTTCAAAAGAAATATATTGTACTTGCAACACTCGTTTTGGCACTCGGAGCTGCGGTTTATGTAAACTGGCAGTTTGCGGATGTGAATTCAAACACGACAACCAAGGAGTTGGGAGCGGCATCGTATGTGAATGCAACGGTTTCGCAGTCAACTGCCGATGAATCCGTACAAACCTCCGCACTGTCTAAAGAACAGCAAAATTACTTTGCAACCGAGCGAACAAAGCGGCAGTCAACACAAGATAAGGTCATAGATGAGGCAAAAGAAATACTCGATATTGAAAATGTCGGCGAAAGCGAAATGACAGAAGCTCAAAAAAGTGTTGAAAAGCTGCTTAAAACATACACGATTCAGGACAGTATAGAGAGCATAATAAAAGCAAAAGGATTTTCGGAATGTCTTTGCTATATAAGTGACGAGGGCGTTACGGTAATCGTACCCGACACGGAACTCAATGATACATCTGCCCTTGTGATTGATGATGCGGTAACTTCGCACTACGATGTCAGCTACGAGGATATTTCAATAGTTGGAGCATAATATAATAAACAGGAGACACCTAAGTGATATGCTTAGATGTCTCCTGTTTTTCTGTTGTATGGATTAAAAACTTTCAGCTTAAAGTTACCCTATACACTGCAGGATATTTTTGAAAAAGTATTTTATCAAAGATTGAAACTCTGCCGTTACAGTCAAGATCAGAGGATTGGTCACCCGAATTTCGGTATTTTGGCAAATTAGTCAAAAAAACAGCAAATATACTAAAGCGTAACAAATAATTCAATAACATTAATAAAATATGCAAATTGACAATGCCTTTAATAAATTGATACAATCAAATTGATTATACAAACTAATGAAGGTGAATATTATGCGTAAATTTTCAAGACCCATTGCTTTACTTTTATCAGTTATCACCGTGATGTCTGTTTTTATCGGATGCAACGGCAAAACCGATAATGATTACTATGAGCCGGTTGCCGATGTGTACGATGACGACAGGGGCATTATAGACAGTATCGGAGATAAAATGGAGGAGGCTATAGTATCTGTGTTCCAGTCCGGTTGTAAAAGTGCCGGAACATCAATAGGTACGTGGGCTTATAAGGGCATATTAAGTGCGCTTGGTTTTGAGTACGGTAAGGACTATACTCTTGAATATGTTAAGCAATGCCTTGAAAAACTTACTGAAATAGAAAATTCAATAGGTGATATTAAGGAAGAATTATCAGAGATTAAGAAAATCTCAAATGACTCCAAGTATTCGGCGGTTTATGAATACTATGTAAGCTGTTACAACAATTTGTGTTCAGACGCCAAAACTGCTTACAAAACATTTATTGAACTGGATAAAAAGTCTAAGGATAAAAGTATTGACGAGGCTACTCTTGCAAGTAAATGCGAAGAATTTGATTCTATTCTCAGCAATCAATACCCGTCACTTGAAAAAGAGGTCTTGACTTTGGGTTATTCCGTATTGGGTAATACTTCCCAATCCTCAAAGACCACAAAATACAGCATTATGGATACAATGCGTTATTTCGCAGAGGAGGAGACTCCTTTCAGAAATCAAAGATATGAAATAGAAAACAGCGTTATTGTTCCGACTATGACGCTTTACGATTACGGTCATCAAATGATAATTTGGGACTTGGCGTATAAGCTGGAAGATTACGGCGTTACAAGTATCTATACAGCCGCAGACGGTACTGTTATCGGTTTTAAATATATACCAAAAGGTAAAACCACCGAAGAAAAATACCAGTGTTCCTTGAGTGATATTTCCGATTTTTCTTCAAAATACAGCAGTGATTTGAAAGAATTAGAGTTGAATAATGCAGAGTTTGTGGATGCAGACGATAAGTTGGGCATTACGGCATACAAATTGTTGGTTAGATATGAAGAACATAAACAGCAAAAGGTTTCGGTATGGAATAAACACGATTCAATGCCTCACGAGAAAATAAAAGATAATACAAATGTTCTTGAAACCTTGGATAATAAAGAGATTAATACCGAGGTAAAAACAATTACCTGTAAGGACTTTTTACAGCCTTACAACGGAGTAAGCGGACAAAGAACATCTACTAAGAGTTATTATGATTTTAAAATAAATTGTGATGTTGCAAAAGTTATGACCAAAAACGAGTTTATAAAATTTGTTGATGCAATAAAGGGTTATGCGGGAAACAGAACATTCCGAGAGTTTTTAACAGATTCGGGATTTGATTTTCCGACTAACAATAAGTCGGATTATTGGCTCATAGGTTTTAACAGCGACGGATATTAATTGTCCTCAAATTGGAAACACGGATACCGCGCATACTCAAAATACATCGCAAAAAACCACTCGTTTAACAGCATAAGCGTTAAATTGGATGAGAAAATATCTGATTTTGCAAAAAATCAGGATTTCGTAAAGATTCAGTATTTTTCACAGATAGACTATGTTAATCACTACACTACCTGCGGAAAGTATGACTACACCACATATGAAAATCCCATCATAGTTGAGTCTGCAACCTTAGAATACGAACCAAAAGGTGACTGGGATGTTGCCGCCGTGTCAACTGACAGTAAAAACTATTCCAGCAGTGCGATTAAGTATTATACTATCGGCGGAATAGGTAACACAATTTCCGGTTCCGTGCATGCTGTTGACACAAATAACTATTGGAATAAACAGTGATGGATATTTTAAATTTTATTTTTACAGATGTTCCTCCGTGGCTTCTGTATTGGATTATCGGTATATTAGCGGCACAGATTTATTTTCAGCTTAACGGCAGGTTTGTAGGTTTTCGCTGGTACAAGTCATTGTTATTCGGAGTTTCTATGCTTTTAACCGAGATGATAGGAGCAAAGTTTCTCTACATAGCGGAAAATTTCGACAGATTCAGCCGCGAGGGTCTTACATTCGGCGGATTCTTGTTATTCGGAGTATTTATATCCGTGCCTGTTTTCCTCGTTGTTTTATCCAAGCTGTTCGCAGTAGGTTACGGCAAACTGTTGGATTTCAGTTACGGAGGAATTCTCCTTGAACTTGCGTTTTACCGCGTTGGTTGCTTTTTTACAGGCTGCTGCGGGGGACCTACCGTTTCCTTCGGAGTTTTGATGCCCGACGGCACAAGAAGAATACCCGTGCAGCTTATTGAGGCGTTTTTAGATTTGCTGATATTTGCGGTAATATTCTATCTTTACAGAAATAAGAAATTGCCGAACGGGGCGTCGTTTTGCCTTATGCTTTCCTGCTACGGATTATTGAGATTTGTCCTTGAGTTTTTAAGGGTAAGAAATAATGTTTTTTGGGAATTATCCGTATCTCATCTTTTGGCATTGACCGCATTTTTAGTAGGAAGCGTCGTATTTTTTGTGCTGTTAGGTAGAAGTAAAAATGAAAAAAAGAATTTATAGAATCTTAAGCTGCATTATTGCTTTTTCTCTTATTACCCTAATACCCACATCTTGTGATCTATTTAAGACTTCCGAATCCTTTACTTTGCTGATTTATATGTGCGGAAGTGATTTGGAATCGGAGAGAGGGTATGCAACAAAAAATATATCCGAGATGTTGTCCGCGGACATTGCGGAAAATGTAAATATAGTTATACAAACAGGCGGAACCAAAGAATGGAAAAGCTACGACATACCGTCTGACAGTTTAAATCGTTATACTGTAAAGGACAATGAGCTTGTTTTTTTGGAATCAACACAGCAGGCAAGTATGGGGGATCCTGAAACCTTGTCGGATTTTGTCAGCTGGGGAACAAAAAAATATCCTTCGGATAATTACGGCATTGTTCTTTGGAATCACGGAGGAGGCAGTCCGTGGGGAGTTTGCTTCGATGAAAATTTTGATGATGATGTTCTGACATTATCGGAGCTTGATACAGCCCTTTGTTCGGCAGAAAAAAGCATTTCGGATAAGTTTGAGTTTATCGGCTTTGACGCTTGCTTAATGGCAAATTACGAAACCGCGTCGATAGTATCAAAATATTCCCGACATATGATTGCAAGTGAAGAAAACGAGCCTGCGGGTGGCTGGGACTACAAAGTATTGGCTGAAAATTTGTCAAAGGATTCGTTTTATCAGTCACTTTTGTCGGGCTATGCCGAAAAATGCAGGCTTTCCGACAAAGAAACATTTACCTTAAGTGTATTTGACTTGAGCGGCTTTGACAAAATAAAGCAGGATTTTGACCTTATGATTTCAAAACTTGACACTATGAACCTTACATCGGTAGTTAAGTCGGCTCAAAATTCGATCAGCTTTGGAATTAATGCGGAAGAAATTTATACCAATCTTATCGACATGGGTCAATTCGCGTCAGCCGTCGGCTGCACACAGCTTGAAGATTCGATTTCCGATTATATTATGTGTCAAAACGGAGAATACCGTTCAGATGCGGGCGGACTGAGTTTTTACTATCCCTTAAAGGATATGAGCTCTGTTGACGCATATATGGATATTGCCGATGAAAGTTACCGAAATTTTCTCAAAAAGAATTACACAACAACAAACGATGAATTTATATCCGTAAAAGGCATAGAGGATAAAGACGGAATGTTGTTTGTAACTGTTTCGCCGGAAAGTGTAAATCACATTGTCAGTGCTTCTTATCACCTGTTGCAGCTTGAAACAGAGAATAATAAACAGACAGCTTTCGTTTTGGGTGAGGACACCGATATCGCATTTGACGGAGTTAACGGTTATACGGTTAATTTTAAAGGATACTGGGTAACCTTCGGCGGAGAATTTATCCATTTTCACATTTCGGAGGATGACGAAAAATACACAAAATATTCTTCTCCGGTAAAGGTGAACGGCAAAAATTGTGATATGCGGTTTGTATATGATAAGAATTCATATGAAATTGTGCTTGAGGGTTATGTCGAGGTCGGAGACGCCGCGGGTCGAATAATGGATTTTGCGGACAACGATGTTGTGACATTACTCTATAATGATGATGACGAAAGCAGCGGAACGCTCAAAGAAGGTAAATCAATTACTTTTTCTGAGGATGTTATTCTTGAAGTTGATCTGTTGCCCGTGGGAAATTATCAATACACGGTAAAATTCAGCGATGTTTACGGTGATGAATACCAAGCAGGTACTGCAAATACTTATTTTGACGGCAAGAATATGAAAATAATCTCAATAGATGACAACAGTATTGACTATGATTTGTGATAACACCGATACTTATATAACTATTCAGATATATGGGCTTTTGTAAATTTCAGCATAAAAGACCTCCTACGGTAGTTTTGTATTACCGTAGGAGGTCTTGTTTTTGTCACCGATCATATCCGTTTGTGTTATTTTTCAGGATAATTTTTTAGATATAAAAGGAATGATTTTTTTTATTTTTCGAGACAGGTGTTAACACACGCCGATTGATTTTAATATTTTAAAATTTTATTTTATTATATTAAGATTGTATATGTAATTGCAGTCTACATCTGTTGATATACCATCTACCTTTTGTGTCCATGTGTATTGATGAACATCATCGGTTATAGTTGTGAAATCTCCGTCAATCTGTGCAAGCCATGTGGAGTATTTGCTCTTCAAATATTCCTTGTCCATATTACCGTACATACTGTTGTTGGAGTAAACTCCTGCCTTGTGACCGTTGCTCTCAATCGTGCTGCAAAAGCCGTCAATCAAATTTGTAAGCTCGGTTTTGCTTAAATATGCCTGTGCCGTTTCTTCCACATCATAATATAGTGGCATATCAAAGGTTTTACCGTCAATACAGTACAAACACGCCTCTGCTTCTTCTAAGGCTTCAGCTGCTGAGGTTGCGTATGAGTACCAGTATGCCCCTACTTTAAGGCCCGCTGCTTTTGCATTTTTATAATTTTCCTCAAATCGAGCGTCTTTTTGATAGGTCTCTTTACCGTAACCCGCACGAATAATCACATAGTCATAACCGTCGGCTTTTACCTTGTTAAAGTCGATACTGTACTGCCAGTCCGAAACATCAAGACATTTAATCACACTTCCCTGAACGGTGATTGTGCAGCTTGCTGTCACTCCGTTGTAAGTTGTGAATGTAACTTTAGCAGTGCCCTGCATTTTAGAGCTGATTTGTACCTGATTGCCGCTTGTTTTTTCTATTTTTACCACATCAGTGTTACTGCTGCTCCAACTTGAATTATATGAATAAGCTTCGTCATTAACAGATGAGGTGATTGTGAATGTTTCGCCGACTTTGAGCTGTTTGCTTGAAACGCTTAAATCCGCACTTGTGGGGGCGTCTTTTACAGTGACCTCACAGGTCGCCGAAAGTCCGTTGCCCGATGAACAGGTTATCGTTGCCGTTCCGCTTGAAAGTGCCTGAACTTTTCCGCTGTTGTCAACAGTTGCTATGCTTGAATTGCTTGAAGAAAATACAAACGGAAAGTCGGGCAAATCGGTGTTAACCGATAAAGTATAAGTTTCGCCTTCGCCAAGCTCAATATCTGTTTTGTCCAAAGACAAGCTTGACGGATACTTTATTTCATCTGATTGAGCTAAAAGTTTTTGAAGATATGTAGTGTCGGTAATATTCAAAATACCGTCTTTATTAAAATCATATTCTTTTTGTTTATCTTCGGGAAGAACAATAATACCCGCTATGTGCTTTTGCATATCTGTAACATTTGTAACTGTGTATTCCGCAGCAAAAGCGGTTAATGATGCGGCACTTAAGAGCATTAATGCAACAGCGGTTATCAATATTAATTTTTTTAACTTCATTTCTAATCTCCTTTTTTAAAGTTAAGTTGAAAAAACCGTAACATATTATATTTATAACACTTGTAAAGAGTTTTTGCAAGAGATACAGGGGCTGACATTAATATTTCCTTTATTTACATATAATCAAAGTACACAATATGTTTTGTACGGTACAATAGGGGATTAATGCTGAAATATTATTTTACTTTAATTATTCGGGAAATTTAAAGTTGATTTATCTTAGAAAATATAGTACAATATAGTACATAAAATATAAGGAGGTATCTCAGTTGAGTGATAATAAAGATTTTTTAACTTCGGAATCAGAAGCTGAAAAAAAAGTTAATTTCGACACGGATACGATTAATAATAACGGCGGTTTAAACGGGTCTGCTGATTTACAAAATCAAGGACAGAATGCGGGATTCAATCCGCCGCAGCAGGGGTATGTGCCGTACTACAACCATTATGCTCCTGTGCAGACACCAAAGAAGAAGTCATTTGTTCAATTACCCATTATTATTTCTCTTGCTATTGTGGTTGTTGCAGCTCTCACCTTTTTGGTGCTTATAATGTTTTTTAATACAAGTATTGTGGGAGATTGGACTGTTAAGGTTACGGCTACCGCTGACGAGGCAGGTTCTTCGGATTCCGATGATGCGGCACAGAGCTATTATTGCTTTGAATACGGCGGTAAAGCGTCGGTGTATCTCGGCACTATGAAAATGGTCGGTACATATACACTCGGAACGAGCGATGAGGGTACAAATACGATAACTGTAAGTATTCCGTCTGCTCTTGAGGGAACATTTGAGTATGATGTTACGGGAAATATTTTTACCGGACGCACGCTTGTTCTTACTGACTCGTATTACGGTCAGAGTGTTGACCTTGTAAGTACAAAGCTTATTATTCCAAGGCTTGAGCCGTATGAGGACTTTAAACCTAATGATCAGCTTTGCGAAAAATGGGTTTTCAACGACAGCTATTACAACTCAAGCGTTAGCTATGAGTTTAAAGAAAACGGAACATTTGAATTTTCAGAGGCAGACACATTCTATCTTGAGGGTGTATATACATACACCGACGACACAATAACTCTCAAATATTATGGAACCGAACCTACTACGACGGAACTTAGCTATCAGTTTGTTGACTCTACGATTGTGATAAACGGATTACAGTATGTAAAGGAAACCAATTCTACGGGTGACGAAGCTTAGGCTTATAAAATAAATAAATTTAGGCAGCAGCGATTTTTCGCTGTTGCCTTTTGTGTTTTATGGGGAAAGTGAATATAATTCACAGATTGGTTGTATGAGAACAAAGATAACGGCATCTGTTTTGCTTGTTTCGGTATTTTTGTTTTTTACAGTATCAACTGTTTATTCCGAAACGAGCAAAAATCTTAGTGCTTTTGAACAATGCAATAAGTATTATATCGAGAATAACTCATACGGTGCCTATATTTACGGCAGCGATTATGACACTCTTTACTGTGCGAGTGCGTCTGAAAATTTTGCTGTTTATTATACCGAAGTCAACGGTATAATCAGATCGGTAAGCTGCACCGCAATGTATTCGTACGCCCTTTACGAAAAAAGCTCAAATTATTATGTTGTTCAGCTTAACTGCGAAAACGGAACATTAACGGAATACAGCTTCGGAAAGCTTAATTCAATATACAATTTAAGCTTTGCGTTCAGCGGTCAAAGAGCGTATTTTATTTTTTCGGACGGAGCATACAGATATGTTAAAAGCTACGGCACCGACGGTACTTTCCGTAAAAAATATACATTCGATGAAAATGTTAAAAGCGTCTTTCAAAACAACTCAAAAGTATATGCTGTTCTGTACAGCGGAGATATTTACAGGCTTGATAACAGCGGTTCAAGCTATTGTACAAGCGTAAATTCCGGGTACGGTTTTTGTAACGCAGGCGACGGTTATGTGTACAGCGATGCGGGCACACTGTTTTCGCTGGATAATCAAAGTATAGAGCATATAGCTAATGCAAAATTAAATTGTATTTACAAAAATCAGAGTCGGATTATTTGTGCTGACTACAAAACCGTATATTACACAGATAAAAGCTATATAAATAAAGATCAGATTGGTGCATTGCTAATATATAAAGATAATATTTATATTTTGAACACAGATTTTGAAATCAAATCAATCAAGCTTTCGGATTTTGAAAAGCATGGCGATATTGACTTTTATTACGCTGATGATATTAATGACAATAGAACCTACACATTTACATCTGACGGATACATAACGGGTGTTACAAGCCAAACTACGGTTACAAAGTTTAAAGAGAATTTGGCAAAACAGGTTACTCTGTATGATAAAGAGGGAAAAGAGGTAACCAGCGGTAAAATAAAGACAGGTTACAGAGCCGTAGTTCTTGGTGACATCTATCAAATATCTGTTACGGGAGATGTCACGGGTGAGGGTAATGTTAAATCAAACGATGTTTCCGCTTTGATGTCTCACCTCACAGGGGAGAGAACACTTGAGGGCGTGTATTTGGTTTCGGCAGATTACAATATGGACGGCAAAGTAAATAACATAGACCTCGTTTATATCGCTCGCTATGCAGAAAGGGAAAACTGAATTTGTTAAATTGAGAATAAACGCTGATAGCTTTCAGAGCTTTAATATGTTTTCTTTAATTTGCTCAATTACTTTAATGAATATGTCATCACATTGACCCGTAGGATCAATTAAATCCCAGTTTAGGTCAAATTCTCTTCCGATGTACGGGCAGCCAACATCACAGCCCATTGAAACAGCAATATCGGGTGCGGGTATTTTGTCAATGGTTTTGCTGTATTGAGTTTGCTCCATATCTATAGAGTAGAGTGTCTTTAGCAGGCGTACTGCGTCTTGATTTATCTGCGGTTTTGTTTCGGTACCTGCGGAATAAAAATCAAACTCATCTGAGCGTAAGTGCTTTCCGAGCGCTTCGGCAATTTGACTGCGGCACGAGTTATGAACGCATATAAACGCGACTTTCTTTTTGTTCATATCAATACCTCACTTGTCAAAACCGAGTTTTTACAGCAGTTTGATAATATCAGCAGTCTTTAAAATTTTACCCATAGATACTGCCTTTTCGTTGACAACAAGTGCGGGCATACTCATTACGCCGTACTGCATAATTTTTGCCATATCCGTAATATATTCAACTTCTGTTGATATTCCAAGTTTTTTAGCCGCTTCTTTTGCGTACTCATATTGTTTATGGCAGGACTGACATCCTGTTCCCAGCACTTTAATTGTGATTATTTCGCCGCTACCGCTTGATTCAGTTGTAGGGCAACCTCCGATGTTGTTACTGCTGTTTTCACAACTACAGCCGCATTTGCGTACGGCTTTATTTTTTTCTTCGCTGTTTTTCTTTCCGAAATTAAATAATGACATAAAAATACCTCGCTTTAAGCTTTAATTTATAATTTAATCAAATAATAAACGGTTGAATTATATTAAATACATAACCTACAATAATTATGCCTGCCGTACATATTGCAATGAAAATGCCGAGCAGTTTTGGCTTTACGGCTTTGCGCAGCATTATCATGGACGGCAGAGAAAGGGTTGTAACTCCCATCATAAACGACAAAACTACACCGAGTAACGCTCCTTTGCTGAGCAGTGCTTCGGCAATTGGAATCGTTCCGAATATGTCCGCATACATCGGAATACCGGCAACAGAAGCAAGAATAACTCCGAACGGGTTGTTTTCCCCAAGCACGGCAACTATGAAATCCTGAGGTATCCAGTTGTGGATAACGGCACCTATTGCGACTCCGATTAGTATATACGGGACTACTTTTTTTACTGTGAAAACCACCTGACCTCCTGCGTATTTTATGCGATCTCTGAAAAAAAGAGTATCTGTGCTGACCGAAAAGGAAGATGAATTGCGGATATATTCCTCAATTTGATTTTCAAGATGCAGTTTTTCAATCAGCGTACCTCCTGCAACGGCGATAATCAATCCGAGCACAACATAAATTACGGCAACCTTCCAGCCGAAAATTCCCGTGAGCAAGACAAGCGAGCCGAGATCTACCATAGGCGAAGAAATCAGAAACGAGAATGTTACGCCGAGGGGCAGACCCGCACTTGTAAAACCGATAAACAAGGGAATAGATGAACAGGAGCAAAAAGGCGTTACGGTTCCGAGCAGTGCGGCGATGATGTTTGCCCATATTCCGTGAAATCTGCCGAGAATTTTTCTCGACCGCTCGGGCGGGAAAAAGCTTTGAATGTAGGATATAATAAAAATCAAAACACAGAGCAATATCAGTATTTTAACAGTATCATATATAAAGAACTGTACGCTTTTTCCAATTGTGCTTGTTGTGTCCAGTCCGCAGGCGTTTAATAGTGCGGAGGTCAAGCGGTTAAGCCAACTCATGCCGAGAATTTCGTTTTGAAAAAAGTCCCAGATTGATTTTATCAATTCCATAAAAACTCCCTTTCATATAGTTATATTTAGATGTATCTATATATTTTCTGTAAGAATGACCGTATTATCTCCCTAAAACTATTAGACTTTAGGGGGAAATACAGTCCGAAATAAAATAAAAATATATAAAGTCTTTTTTAAGTTATCCGTTACAGCTTAAACAACCATCGCTGTGATTTTCAACAGTTTTAAGCTCATTTAAAAAACTAACAGCAGTATTCAAACCTGCCTTAGATAGTGAGTAGTGCATCCATTTACCATCTTTGCGACCGATAACAATTCCGGAATCACAAAGTATCTTCATATGATGAGAAAGCGTCGGCTGCGTTATATTAATTTCTTCTAACAGCTTGCATGCACATTTCTCGCCTGTACTAAGCAGCTTTAAAATTTTGATTCGGTTTTCATCGCAAAATGCTTTAAACATAACGGCTGTGCTTTTTTCATCCATACGCTGCTGTCTCCTATAGATAATCATCTATATGTTATTATATGTAATAAATAGATAAAAGTCAATAGTATATTTATAAATTTTTTTAACTTTGAATTATATTGGATGATATTGCATATTTATTTAATTTATGCTATAATTATACAAGACCCATAGAGAGTGCGTGAGAGACAGGCTTGTTGATCTCACAGCAAACCCCATTTTTGCAGGGTGCTGATGCTTGTGTTATGGGTGTTCTGATATTATAATTTACGGCCCCATTTTTTGATGGGGAGTTTTTTGTGCCCTTTTTGCTTATATGTATCATGATTTAAAATGATATATATTCGAAAGATAAATATGGGGTGCATAGATAGCGTTTTAATTTCTTAATATAATGAAATTTAAAAAGTTATATTGTTAAAATGACGAGATTCTACGGAGTCTTGTCTTTTTTTGGGCTGTGGGTTTTAGAATGTTAATAATCAATCCTTGGCTTATATATTAAGACTATGTTATTTAATTGAAAGGACGACGTATAATGGTTGAAAAAAGAGAAAACAAAATGAATAATCGGGAATTAATAATGAGGTACTTGCTTTGCGTTGTAGGTCTTTTTATTGCCGCATTGGGTGTAGCCGTTACCAAAAAGGGCGATCTCGGTGTATCTCCTATTTCATCGGTTGCAAACATAATGAGTTTGATTTCTGACAGTATATCTTTGGGAACATGGCTTATAATTTGGAACTGTGTTCTTATTTTAGGTCAGATAATTATTTTAAGAAAGAATTTTAAGTGGATTCAGTTGCTTCAAATACCTTTTTCGTTTTTGTTCGGAATTTTTACCGATTTCGGTGTTTGGATTTTAAACTATATTGAAATAAACAGTTATCCCATGCAGATGTTTATGGTTATTGCGGGAACGATTTTGCTTGCGTTCGGTATTTCACTTACCGTCATAGCAAATGTAATAATGAATTCGGGAGAGGCTTTTGTAAAGGCAGTGTCCGATACAATTCACAAGGAATTCGGAAATATAAGGTGTTTTTTGATGTATCATGTGTAATTGCCGCTGTGATACTGTCGCTTGTATTTTTCGGATTTACTTTGCAGGGAACAAGAGAGGGAACAATTATTGCGGCTCTGTTAACCGGTATTTTTGTAAAAGTAATTACAAAACACATTGCCACCCCAATAAAAAAATCTCTTGAAAGACAAAAATATTAAAATACATTTTTTGGCAGTACCTTGCATTGCGGTGTTAGGTTCTGCCTTGTTTTTTGCTTATCAAGTTGAAAACACAGTAACTTTATGATAAAATACCTATAGCAGTAATGAAAGGGTGTTTTTGTTGAAAAAGTGCGACTATTGTGCTAAGGAAATTTCATATTTTGAGCAATATTGCTGTGATGATTGCAATGAGAAAACAAATAAGTTTTATGAAACAAGCCAAAAATTTGAAAAAATTTTCGGAATAATAAATGCAATATGTGTGTTCGGTATTCCTGTCGGAATATTTTTGTTTCCTTTCGCAAATCTGTTAGGAGCAATTATTGCATCTGTTAGCTGCTTTATACTGGGTTTGATGGTTGTTTTACTGCCTTTTCCTACTGAAAATATGATTTCAAAATTTAAATTAAAAAAAGCGATGAAAATAACAAGAATCATCGGAGCATGTGTTATTTTTCTCGGAATTTTAATCTTAGGTTTTTATTTTTTGATGAATATTTCATTTTAAGTTGTCAACAATATTATCAGCATCTAAAAAGGAGGACTTTAAATGCTTGATAAAATTGCGTTGACAATCCTTATTATCGGCGGAATTAACTGGGGCAGCGTTGGAATATTCCAGTTTGACCTCGTCGCTTGGATTTTCGGCGGACAGACAGGAATCATAAGCCGAGTAATTTATGTTCTTGTAGGTCTTGCAGCAATATGGTGTATTTCATTGCTTTTTAGAGATTCAAGAAATACAGTAATGGAAAATTCATCATCAGTAAGAGATTGACAAAATAATATGGCTGACTCGTAATTGTTATGTTTTAGTGAATGGACATAGCAAAAGCAGACTCCCAAATAAGAAAATTTAAATTTATGCAGCAAACTGATTTCGTTTTAAAAACGAAGTCAGTTTTGTTTTGCTTTTAAACATTAAATATTTGCAAAGTAATAAATATTCGTAATTTATTTTACTTTCAAAAATCTCGCAAAACACAGATATAATAAAAAACAGGCGTTTCACATACAGTACAGATACTGTACGGAAACACCCGTTTTTGGTCGAGGTGACAGGACTTGAACCTGCGGCATCTTGGTCCCAAACCAAGCACTCTACCAAACTGAGCTACACCTCGGTAAGCTGAAAATTTACAGCCTTAACATTATATCGCAAAAACAATGTTTTGTCAACTTAAAAATATAACCATTTTATATAATAAGCTTAAACAATATTACAATAGCGACAACTTTAAAAATATTTCATCAGCAGAATTAAAATACATTTTGCAGTTGTAATTTTCTATATCCTCTTTAGTTTTAAATCCCCAGCCGTACAAGGCAGCTGCAAAATCTATCCCCGCGTTTTGAGCTCCGATTGCATCAACAGAGCTGTCACCAATGAAAATTGCATCAGCTATATCTACATTGGTTGTTTGACATGCCTGTATAATTAAATCGCTTTTATTAAGATTAGTGTTCACATCGGTTGCACAAACTGCGTCAAACAAATCAGATATTCCGTAAACCCCAAGCATATCAGATGTAAACATTATATGCTTTTGAGTTGCAATAGCGATCTTACATCCGTTTTCCTTTAGTCTTTTCAGAGTATTCTTTATTCCCGGATACAACGAGAACATCTCTTTACCCTTTTGAGAATAAAGCTTGCTGTAGTTGTTTGCGGCATACTCAATCTCGTCTTCTTTCATATTAAAAAGTTTGCGAAATCCCTCTTCAAGCGGAATCCCTATAACGCCGTAAAGTGCCTCATGATCAACAGGCTGATACCCCATAGCGGAAGCAGTTGTATTAAAGCAGTAGAGTATTCCGGGCGAAGTATCAGCTATAGTACCGTCAAATCCAAAAATAACTAATTTTTTCATATAACCACCCAAATATATAAACAAATACGCTAAGGTCAACTAATATTTTACCTTATGTCAACATTATACAGTAATCAATGTAATTATACCACCTCGCTTAATTAAATACAATAGTAATTTTTCTTGATATATACAGTACAGTAAATCTTTTGAAAATCTGTATAAAAGTAAATCCTAAGCCAATAATATAAGCGGAGGTGCTTCTATGAGCGATTATTATAACAGAAAAAGAGGAAATAAAAAACGCAGCCGCAGAGAAAAAATAGGCTTTTATACAGCGTTTTCAATTTGTCTTATTGCAGTCAGTATGGCGATTTATTCAACATACAACACAATGTCTGTTCCGAGTGATTCCACACAAGAGCAAACACAACCGACTACTGTGCAGCAGGTAAATCAGGCGGTAACGGGAGTTGAAGAAACTCTTGTTGAGCCAAAGCTCGACAGTACGATTCCGCAGGTGACCGTCGTTTCGGAAACCGATCCGACCGAAGCTGAAACCGAAGCTGTATCGCAGGACGCACTTGAAACAATGCTTTCTACAGATCTTTCGCTGACATATCCGCTTAACACAAATAATATAATCCGTGAGTTTAGCAAAGACAGTGTGTATTTTAAAACTCCGAATGTATGGAAGCCCCATCTCGGTGTTGATTTTGCAGGTGAGCTTGGAGACGATGTGTGTGCAATGTCCGACGGTGCGGTTACAAAGGTAAGTGAGGACAGAATGTACGGAAAAACGGTTGAAATATCAGTTGGAAATGCTGTTTGTATTTACAGCGGTCTTGGAGAAATTGAGGTAGATGAGGGAGATTCGGTTGAAGCAGGAGATAAAATAGGGAACATAGGTGCCGTACCATTTGAAGCAGATGATAAGAGTCATATTCATGTTGCTGTAAAGGTAAACGGAAACTATGCCGATCCGCTTTCATTTATAGGCAACAACAATTAGGGAATATTTATAAGGGATTAAGAATATAATTTATAAACCGCAAGCAAGCCCTCGTATCGTTTTAGGGGCACAAAATAAACGGAGGATACATTTTGTGTCCTCCGTTTTTTGTGTGTTTTTTATATCAAATGAAAAATAAAATATATTACATTTCAAAATTAAAATTCCCATCAATAATTATTTATCTTTCACTCTCATGCCATTCTTCGTTGCCAAAGATAAAATCATCAAGATCCATAACGATGAATTTCATATCCACACACCTCCTTAATAAACAATACAGTATATTCAGGAAATGGTAATATATGCAGATTATTTTTTGTTAATAATATCAATGTAGCTCAATATAATGTCAACAGCCTGATCTGTCGTGATATTTGTGCTGTTAATACAAAGGTCATAGTTATCTGCAAGACCCCATTTTTTACCTGAATAAAAGCTATAGTAATTTGCTCTTGCTTTGTCAGCTTTAATAACCGCCTGTTTTGATCTTGCAGGATCAATATCGTGTCTGTCAACAGCTCTTTTTACTCTGCTGTCAATATCCGCATAAATAAATACCTTCACCAAATTCGGATGCTCTCTCAAAACATAATCAGCACATCTTCCGACTACTACAAAATTCTCTTTTTCTGCAAGCTCTTTAATAATTTTATGCTGTAAGATATAGAGACGGTCGTTTACGGGCAAATCACCCATCGACGAAAATCCGTTGCCGTAGTTATACAGTCCTACCGAAAGGGAATACAGCAGGCTGTTAGCGGCCTTTTCGTCATACTCCTCAAACACTTCCGGAGCAACTCCGCTTTTTTTAGCGGCAAGTGAAATAAGCTCCTTATCATAGAATGGAATTTCAAGTCTTTTTGCAAGGGCTTCACCGATTTCGTGACCACCCGAACCAAACTGTCTTGTGATAGTGATAATTTTGTTGCAGCTCATTTCATCAACTCCTCGGTATTTGCTTTGTATAAACTAATTGAGTATGTTTAAAGACATATCAATTTATTTATACATATATATTATATCATAGTTTTTGTAAAAATCCACCCTTTTACATAAAGTTTACAAATTTTGTACATTATAAATAAATAATCTTATTGCATATTATACAAAAGCACAATATAGGTGTTTAGCGTAAACCAAGTTTATAGTTTATTGTTAATGCGGTTTAATCTTTATTCTAAAATAATCTATAGTTTTAAATAAAAGTATTAATCTTTGTTTTAAAAAATACTCTGCCTGTGCTGATGAAATAATAAAATACACTTTTAAAAAAATAATAATTGAGTGAGAATCTTTTGAAAAAATAAAAGCCGCCGTAAAACAAAATTTGCTTTAAATCGGCGGCATTATTATACAATTTAAGTTCATTTAAAAACAGGCATATATTGTTTTTGATTAAGTGCATATTCGGTACAAATCGGTATTTTTTCAAAATCTGCAACAAGAGAGTTTGGCTTTTTAATACAGTCATCCTGTTCCATCGGGACAAAATAGATGTTTTTGGTATTCATAAGTCTGCCGATATTTTGTGCCGAAGCACCCAGTGCATCGTTTGTAGCGACGCAGAGCAGTACCGGTCTGAGTGTTCTCAAATGTGATTTAGCCGCCATTGTAACCGATGTGTCGGTTACTCCGAGCGACAGCTTTGCGAGAGTATTGCCTGTGCAGGGAGCTATAACTAAAAGGTCGCACATTTTTTTAGGGCCTATCGGCTCTGTCTGAACAACGGTGTGCAATACCTGTTCACCTGTAATAGCTTCGGCTTTTTTTACCATTTCCTCTGCTTTTCCGAATCTGGTATCTGTTGAATAGGCGTTTTGCGACATAATGGGAATAACTTTGTAGCCTGATTCAACTAACCTTTCCATCTGTAAAAAAGCTTTTGAAAAGGTGCAAAAGGAACCGCACATTGCAAATCCTATGGTTGCTTTTGTCACCTGTAAACCTCCTCTATAATATTAAATATTGTTGTTTTAATTATTTCTCCTGCCGCTTTCGGTGCACATTTCCCGGGAAGCGACAACGCTCTGACTGCGTCAAGCTTAAAGGTGTGTGCCGCTTCAAAATCGACGCCTCCGGGTGCCGACGCCAGGTCAATTATGAGGGTGTTTCTGTCGGTGTTCATAAGCAGGTCTTTGTCAAAAATCATAACGGGAACGGTATTAAAGATAATATCGTAACCTCTTACACTTTTGAGGCTGCGTGTGTCCGTTTGTTCATATCCGAGAGCGGACGCAAATGCGAGGTCGCTTTCTTTTCGTGCGGATACGGTTACCTTTGCACCGAGTGCGTCAAGGCCCTTTGACAGGATTTTACCTATTCTTCCGAACCCAACAACAAGACATTTACTGCCTGCAATAGTTCCCTCAAATCTATTCATGGCACATTCAATAGCACCTTCGGCAGTGGGGAGTGCATTTAATATCGCAAATTCTTCCTTGGCTGCATAATCAAAAATACAGGCTGTTTTTAACTCGGGATATGCCTTTATAAATTTGTCACGCATAGAAACAAATACAGGCTTTTTCTTCAGTTCATTTATCTCTTCTTCAGTTAAAATTACATTCCTTTCCGAAAACGGAGTATTAATACTGCGGTCGGCTCTTACAGAGGGAATAGGGAAAATTACAGCGTCGCTTTCAAAAATCGCAGTGCGAACATCAGCAAGCGTAAGTGCCCCGATGCTTGTAAGCTTGTCAAATCCGCCTAAAATAACATCATAACAGCTGTCTGAAACGGATTTAGCCAAAAACAGCTGTCTTTTATCACCGCCGACTATACCGAACGCTTTTATATCGCTTTTTTTCATAATAACACCCAATAATCAGTTTTTGCGGCATTATATCACCGCATAGCTTTTTATATCAATATAATATGCGTCGGCGTTTTAAGCGTGAATTATATATTTTAGACACTCAATTAAATACAAACAGCAAAAATCCCGATGCTGTGTTAAATCATCGCTAAGCATCGGGATATACGGTATTATTATATTTTATTGTTCGGGTATAACAGCAAAGAAAACCAAGTCTTCGCCGCTGTCGTTTATAAGGCTGTGAGAATGTCCTTTCGGGCAGTAGTGGCACATGCCTTGCTCTACATACTCATATTCTCCGTCACACAACACCTTGCCCTGCCCGCTTATGATATAAATAATTTCGCTGTTTGTTTCATGTGTATGCATACCGATTGTTGCACCGCTTTCAAGCACGCCGTGTAAAAGCTTGTTTGAATTATCCGAAAAAATTTTCGCACAAAGTGCTTTTTCTCCGCCTTTAAAATTAGGTATAATCTCCGCTTTTTGTTTGTTGAAATCAATAGTCATTTTATAATCCTCCTAAAGCGTAATGTAGTAAGGGCATATATCCTCGTAGCTTCCGTCTTTCATGAGAAAGCCCTGTTTAATCGTTCCTAGCTGAATAAATCCGAGTTTTTCGTAAAGCTTTCGGGCAGCCGTATTGGTTTTTACTACGGCATTAAACTGCAAAATCTTAAATCCGTTAAGTTTTGCCTGAATAAGACAGTCTTTTACAAGCATTTCGCCGATTCCTCTGCCTCTGAAATCACCGCTTACGGCGTAGCTTGCGTTAGCTATGTGCGAACATCTGCCCACATTGTTTGGGTGCAGAATATACAGTCCCGTAATTTCTTTACTCTCCGTATTTTCCGCAACACCGCAGTATGTTTGAGATTCGTAAAAGTCTTTTCCGCTTACTTCATCAAGCAGCTCGGTCTGCGGGAATGCGTTGCCCTGCTTTACTATATCGTTCCATATTTTATTCATATCAGCAATATCCTCATCGCCGTATGCTCTTATTATTATGCTCATATAATTTCTCCTTTACGATTATTCTATCACTCTCAAACTACTATTTCAACAAGTAATTTTGCTATGCCGAAAATAAATAGTAAATAAGTTTTGCATCGGATTTTGCATTATAAAACCGCTTGAATAATAAAATATTTAATCTATAATAATATAAACAAAACAGATGAATTTCGGAGGATAAAATGTCTGATAAACGCAAATATACACTCGGCGAAGAAATTTTCAACTCCGTGTCACACGGAATCGGTGCAGGACTTTCGGTTGCGGGCACGGTGGTTTTGATAGTGGTATCGGCATTTAATACAAATGCGTGGGGAGTAGTAAGCTCATGCATATACGGAGCGTCGCTTATCATATTGTACACAATGTCAACTCTTTATCATTCAATTACTAATAATAAGGCAAAATCATTTTTCAGAATAATGGATCATAACACCATTTTTCTGCTGATCGCGGGAACATATACCCCGATAACGCTTTATTTTCTTAACTCCACTGTCGGATGGATACTGTTTTCGGTAGTTTGGGCTGCCGCCGCGTTGGGTATTGTTATGAATTCCGTTAATCTTGAAAAATCAAGGATACCGTCCGTTGTTTGTTACGTTGCAATGGGTTGGGTTATAATTTTTGCAATTAAACCGCTTATGAGTTCAATGCCTGCAATTTCGCTGTTTTTCCTTGTTACAGGCGGCGTTTTTTACACACTCGGGATAATTTTTTATGCGATAAAGAGGGTTAAATATTTTCATTCGGTATGGCATTTGTTTACCGTGGCGGGAAGTATTTTTCATTATTTTGCAATTTTATTGGGCTTTTTGAAGCTTTAATTAAATATTTTTAAAAAGATATACGGCTATTTATATGATAATATTTAAAATAAAACATTTTTTTGATAAAAGTCCTTGATTTTGTCGGCTTATTGTTCTACAATAAATGTTGTATATTTAGAGAAAAGGAAGAATATTATGCTTACACTTGATAAGATATATCATGCGTCATATGTTTTAAAGGATGTTGTAAGACCGACCCCGCTTGTAAAAACCGAATCTATAAGTGATAACTGTGAAATTTATCTAAAACCCGAAAACCTGCAAACTACAGGTTCATTTAAAATAAGAGGTTCGGGATATAAGATTTCTCAGCTCACGGATGAAGAGAAAAAAAGAGGCGTAATAGCTTGCTCGGCAGGAAATCACGCGCAGGGCGTTGCACTTGCCGCTACAAAATACGGAATAAAATCTCTTATTTGTCTGCCTGACGGAGCACCCATTTCCAAAGTGGAGGCTACAAAAGGTTACGGTGCAGAGGTTTGTATGGTGCCAGGCGTTTACGACGACGCATATAACGAGGCATTAAGACTAAGAGACGAAAAGAATTACACATTTATTCATCCCTTTGACGATGAGAATGTAATAGCCGGTCAGGGTACGATAGGACTTGAGATTTTGAGCGAAATGCCCGATGTTGACGCAGTAGTTGCTGCAATCGGCGGAGGCGGACTGATTTCAGGTGTTGCCTGCGCAATCAAGAGCCTCAATCCCAACATAAAGGTTTACGGAGTTCAGGCAGAGGGCGCACCCTCAATGTATGAGTCCATAAAACAGGGAAAGATCGTGAAGCTCGATTCCGTATCGACCGTTGCCGACGGAATTCAGGTAAAAGAGCCGGGAGAGCATACATTTGAATACATAAAAAAATATGTTGATGAAATAGTTACGGTAAATGACGATGAAATTTCATCTGCTATCCTAAAGCTTATCGAAACACAGAAAATGATAGCCGAGGGTGCAGGTGCGGCGTCTCTCGCTGCTGTGATGTTCAACAAATTGCCTGTAAAGGGCAAAAAAGTTGTTTGCATTATATCCGGCGGTAATATTGATGTAACAATTCTCTCAAGAGTTATCAAGCGAGGCTTGCTCATGACAGGCAGACAGCAGACGGTGTGCATTGAGCTTCAGGATAAGCCGGGACAGCTTTTGGCTGTGTCAAAGATTATTGCGGATCTCGGAGCAAATGTAATTTCGATTCACCACGAAAGAGCAAGTGAGGGAACTGATATTAACGGATGTTATTTGAGAATTGTTCTTGAAACAAGAAACTTTGAACATGTTAAGCAAATAACAGAGGTACTTACAAACAGCGGCTTTAAGCTTGTATAATAACGGAGGTAATATTATGGAAAAGATTTACACAAAAAACGCACCCGATGCAATCGGTCCGTATTCTCAGGCGGTAAAAACAGGAGGATTTGTATTCACTTCCGGCCAAATTGCAATAAATCCCGCAAGCGGCAATGTTGAGGCAGATACTATAGAAGCTCAGACAGAGCAGGTTTGCACTAATCTCAAAAATGTATTGGAGGCAGCAGGAAGCTCACTTGACAAGGCTGTTAAAACAGTATGCTTCCTTAAAAATATGGAGGATTTTGCAGCATTTAACGAGGTGTACGGCAAATATTTTACAGAAAAGCCCGCTCGTTCATGTGTTGCGGTAAAGCAGCTCCCAAAGGATGTGCTTGTCGAGGTAGAGGTTATAGCGGAAGCTTGACAGGTAAAATAGAAATTGTCTTGTAAAGTATTTTAGGCGGATACGGTTTTTGGCTGTATCCGCTTATATTTTTACTGTTGCATATACATAATAAGTATAATATAATTAACAAAAATCACATAAAGTAAATTAAAAAGTCGGAGGACAATTATGAAAGTAAAAATTATTTCAGACAGCACCTGTGACCTCTCAAAAGAATTACTTGAAAAGTACGAAATCAGCATTGTCCCCCTTTATGTCGTGCTTGACGGTGTAACAAAACAAGACGGAGTTGATATTATTCCGGATGATATTTATGAATATGTAGATAAGAACAATAAGCTTCCCACCACAAGCGCGGCAAGCATAGGCGATTATCAGGAAGTTTTTAAATACTGGCGTGCCAAAGGCTTCCAAATAGTTCATTTCAATATCAGCAGTGAGTTTTCAAGCTCATACCACAACGCCTGCATTGCGGCAAAAGAGATAGGGGAAGTATATGTCGTTGATTCCAAAAATCTCTCAACCGGTCAGGGGCTTGTCGTGCTGCACGGAGCTGAGATGGCTCAAAGAGGAAAAACCGCCGAGGAGATTTTTGAAGAATGTTCGGCACTGACATCAAAAATAGAGGCAAGCTTTGTCGTTGACAGTATTGACTATCTTCACAAGGGAGGCCGATGTTCGGCTGTTGCGGCATTGGGGGCAAATCTTTTGAAGCTAAAGCCGTGTATTGAGGTTAAAGACGGCAAAATGAATTCTGGTAAAAAGTACAGAGGTGTAATAAGCCGGGTCATTTTAAGCTATGTTGAGGACAGATTAAAGGGCAGAGATGACATTGATATGAGCAGAATTTTTATCACTCATACAAAATGCAGTAATGATACCATAGAAGCCGTGCGTAAAAAAATACTTGAAATTTCACCTGAGTTTAAGGAGATACTTGAAACTACGGCAGGATGTACCATTACAACACACTGCGGTCCCAATACTCTCGGTATTTTGTTTGTACGAAAATAAGTGATTTTGGTTTGTTTTAGGTAAACTAATTTAATTGAAAAGTGAGGTCTTAAATGATATAATTGTAAGGCTGAATATTATTAAGGGGCTGAGCGATTGGGAAGAGAGCTTAAAAAATATGAGATTGTTGAGCGTAGCATAATTAAGACCTACAGAAAAAGAATATGGAATCCGTTTTTAATTGCATTGAAGAATTATAAGCTTGTCAACGCAGGGGATAAAATTGCAGTTTGTATTTCGGGCGGCAAGGATTCAATGCTTATGGCAAAGCTTTTGCAGGAGCTTCACAGGTACAGCGAAGTTCCCTTTGAGCTTGTGTATCTCGTAATGGATCCGGGATACAACGAAGCAAACCGCAAAAAAATCGAGGAGAACGCAAGACTTTTAAATTTGCCGATTAAGGTTTTTGAAACTAACATTTTCAGCGTTGCGGATAAAACGGTTAAATCACCATGTTATCTGTGTGCCAGAATGAGGCGGGGACACCTTTACAAAAAAGCTCAGGAGCTTGGCTGTAACAAAATCGCTCTCGGACATCATTTCAACGATGTGATTGAAACAACTCTGCTCGGAATGTTTTACGGTTCACAGCTTCAGGCGATGCCGCCAAAGCTGCACAGTACAAATTTTGAGGGAATGGAGCTGATAAGACCTATGTACTGTATCCATGAGGACGCAATAATTGCATGGCAGCGGTACAATGAGCTTGAGTTTATACAATGTGCATGCAGGTTTACCGAAAATTGCGAGAACGGAAACATGGATTCTAAGCGGCAGGAGATAAAACAGCTTATAAAGGATTTAAAGAAGAAAAATCCGAATATAGAAAAAAGTATTTTTAACAGTATCCACTCCGTATGCCTTGACACTATGGTAGGCTACAAGTCAAACGGAGTTGAACACAGCTTTCTTGATTTTTATGACGGCAAAGACAAATAAAAACACAAAGGGACGGTTTTACCGTCCCTTTGTTAGTTTGAATTTAAT
Source organism: uncultured Ruminococcus sp. (assembly GCA_944412525.1). Taxonomy (GTDB): domain Bacteria; phylum Bacillota; class Clostridia; order Oscillospirales; family Acutalibacteraceae; genus Ruminococcoides. The sequence continues at coordinate 25,764 of CALYBM010000122.1, forward strand.
TATTGTGTCAATATCAGTCAGCCTGAATTTTTACAAACTGTTCCTGCATATATGCGTATACATCATCGGGAACATTTGTGAACACATAGCATTTGTCAAGATATTCATCGCTTGGGAAGATGAGCTCATTATTCTTCATATCTTCGTCAAGGTAGTCGTCATATGCTCCCTGATTAGGAGTGCCGTAGCAGAGGTATTTGCAGTTTTCAGCGGCAATTTCAGGCTTCTGCATAAAGTTTATAAATTTCTCGGCATTTTCCTTGTTTTTGCTGCAAGTCGGTATACACATTGCGTCATAGAAAAGGTTTGCTCCGTCCTCAGGCATCGCATAATCAAGATTTTCATTTGCGTCCATCATTGTTGCAACATCGCCCGCATAGTATGGCGCAATCGCAGCCTGGCTGTTTTCCATTTCGGTGAATACCTGATCCATTACATACTTTTTAAGAAGCGGCTTTTGCTCTGCGAGCTTTTCGGCAGCCTTGTCAACATCTTCCTTTGTACAGCTCGACGGATCAATTCCCAAAAGCTGCATTGCTATAGCCATTGCATCTCTGCTGTTGTTAAACATCAGTATTTGTCCTTTTAAGTCTTCATCCCACAACGCATCCCAGGATGTCGGTTTTTCGTCAACCTTTGTTTTGTCATAAACCATAGCTGTTACGCCCCAGCTGTAGCAAACCGTATATTTTTCATCTGGATCACAGTCAAGCTTTTTGAAGCGATCCATAATATATTTGTAATTAGGAATATTGTCATAGTTTAGTTCAAGCAGCATATCCTCTTCGATGAGCTTACTTATCATATAGTCTGACGGGATAATAACATCATAGCTTACATTGCTGTTTTTGAGCATATTGTAAAGCTCTTCGTTGGTTTCGTATGTAGTGTAGTTTACCTTAATTCCTGTTTCGTTTTCAAATTCTTCGATAACATCCATAAGGCCGTCTTCGCCGTTTGAGATATACTCACCCCAGTTATAGACATTTACTTCACCTGCACTGTTTGTGCCGCAGCCCGAAAAGCACGCTGCAAACGATGCCGTCATAGCGGCGGCAAGGATAATACTGATGATTTTTTTCATTTCTCAATCTCCTTAAAATAAAATTTTTATATCAAGTCTTTTCTGCTCTTACCTTTTCTTCGTGCCTGTCACGCAGATTAATAATAATCATAATTATAAGCACGGCAAGAAACAGCAGAGCCGAAAGAGCATTGATTTTTGGTGATATTCTTCTGTGCGTCATTGAGTAAATCTCAATAGACAGATTTTGAAACTTTGCTCCTCTTGTAAAGTATGAAATTATAAAATCGTCAAGAGAGTATGTAAAGCTCATAAGAAGTCCCGAGAAAATTCCCGGCATAAGCTCATGTATAACAACCTTGTAAAATGCCTGCCACTGATTACAGCCGAGATCAAGTGCCGCATCGTAAATACTGGGATCCATTCTCCTTATTCTCGGTATGACGCTGAGCACAACAAAAGGCACGCAAAAGCATATGTGGGCAATGAGTACGGTAACATAACCCATTTCAAAGTTAAACAAAACGCCCAAAGAGGAAAACAGAAGCATAAGCGAAACACCCATAACAATGTCAGGGCTTATAATCGGTATATTTGAAATATTCTGAATCAAAAGACGCTTTTTGCCTCTGTAATTACTGATGCCGATTGCAGCGGCTGTGCCGAGAATTGTCGCGAAAATTGACGCGAGCACCGCAATGCTTATCGTGTTCCACAACGCACTCATAATTCTGTCGTCTTCAAAAAGCTCTTCGTACCATTTAAGCGAAAAACCCTGCCACACGGTCGATTTGCCCTCGTTAAACGAATAAAAAATCAATACTGCGATAGGAGTGTACAGAAAAAGCATTATAACAGCGATATATATTTTTGAAACTATGCCGTTTTTAAATTTTGAGTTTTTCACGCAATCGCCTCCTCATCGCCAAAGAAGTTCATAATAATGAGGAATACAAAAATGAATACCATAAGAATAAGCGAAATCGCAGATCCCGTGTTTTGGTCGGTCCAAAAAATTTTGTCAATAATGTCGCCTATCATTATGTCGTCTGTTCCTCCGAGATACTGTGCAACGAGGAATGTGCTGGCACTCGGAACAAAAACAAGTGTAATTCCCGAAATTACTCCGGGAATGCTCAAAGGGAAAATAACCTTTTTAAAAACAGCAAAATTGTTTGAACCCAAGTCCTGTGCGGCTTCAATAAGGCTTGAATCAATTTTACTCATAACGGTATAGATAGGAAGTACCATAAACGGCAAAAATTCATAAACCATTCCCAGAATAACTGCCGAAGAATTGCCGTAATAGGTTCCGTGAATACCAAGAATTGAAAGAGCTTTGTCAAGAGGTCCGTTTTGCTGCAAAATCGTAACCCATGCGTAAATCCTCAAAAGAAAGTTCATCCACATCGGGATCATCAAAAGCATAATTACGGTGTTTTGGGTGGACTTTTTCATTTTGGTTATAAAATATGCCAGCGGGTATGCAAGCAAAAGACAAATCACCGTAGATATAAACGCAATCCAAAGAGATTTTGTAAATACATCGGTGTAAAAAAATGCTTTTGTAAACGGTTCAAGCGAGAAATTGCCGTCCTTATCGGTAAATGCCGTAAAAGCAATCATCACAATGGGGATCATCGTGAATACAACCATCCAAATGATGTAGGGAATAGAGGGCTTGCGGGATTTCATAATCAGCCCTCCTTTAAAGTGTCAATAACTTCAAATTTCGCTTTTGAAAAGTCAAACGCAAGCGGAACATATGTAGCTACCTGCTCGTCGGTATCGCTTAACATAAGCCATTTTCTGTCGTCAGACTCAAGAATGATTTCGTTATGCTCACCCTTGTACACAACAGATTCAATGTACAAATCTTTCAGGTGACCTATTCCGTCGCCTGCAAGCGACAGAGCTTCGGGCGGAAGTGTTATTTTAACTTTTGTATCCTGCGGGAAGTATTTTCCGTCAACCTTAACGGTTTCACCCTCAAGTTCAAATTCAAAGTAATTTTCTTCTTCGTTTGCGTATGTTACACAAGTTTCAATAACATTATCGTAAAACGGGAGAAGCTTGTTCATAATCTGAATGTTAAACGGAATTATACGCATCCCGATTACGCTGCCGATTTCCGCTGATTTTGTGGAGTGAATCAGTATCTCGCACTTTCCGCATCTGACGCTTATTTCATAATGAACGCCTTTGAAAGTCAGCTTTTCAACAGTTCCGACAAGCTGACCGTCTTTTGGAGCAGTAATTTCAATATCTTCAGGGCGTATCACAACATCAACGGGAGTATTCTTTCCGAATCCCTTATCAACACATTCAAGTTCCTTTCCGAGAATACTGATTCGGCAGTCGTCAATCATTGTGCCGTTAAGGATATTTGCCTCACCGATAAAGTCAGCTACAAAGGCGTTTACAGGTTCATTGTAAATGTCCTCGGGCGTGCCTATCTGTTCAATAACGCCGTTATTCATAACAACAACACGGTCGCTCATGGTAAGAGCTTCTTCCTGGTCGTGAGTAACATATATAAATGTCTTTTCCGTTTTTTGCTGAATTTCCTTAAGCTCAAGCTGCATACATTTGCGAAGCTTAAGATCAAGCGCACCCAAAGGTTCATCAAGCAAAATAATGTCAGGGTCACACACCAGTGCCCTTGCAATAGCAACACGCTGCTGCTGACCGCCCGAAAGCTTTGCTATATTTCGCTTTTCATATCCCTTGAGGTCAACTGTTGCAAGCATTTTTGTAACCTTTTCTTTTATTTCATTTTTAGGAAGCTTTTTAAGCTTGAGTCCGAATGCAACATTATCATAAACATTAAGGTGCGGAAACAGAGAATATCTCTGAAAAACCGTGTTTACATTTCTTTTGTTGGGGGGCGTTCCGTTTATACGCTTCCCGTCAAAAATAACATCTCCGCTTTCAGGTTCGACAAAACCGCCTATAATTCTCAGAGTAGTTGTCTTGCCGCATCCGCTCGGACCTAAAATTGTAAGAAATTCCTTTTCGTGAATGTCAAGGTTAATGTGGTTGAGTATAACCTCTCCGTCAAACCTTACAAAAATATCCTTTAGCGAAACAATAGATTTCTTTGCTGCCTGCTCCATTTATGCACCCCTGTTCCTTTGTAAGAGATAAAAAATTAAGAGGCGGCTTGTGCCCGTCTGCAAGTATAGACGATATTTGCAGGCGAACACAGTCCGCCCCTACAAATTACTTCTTTGTAAAGACATAACCATGATCTAAAAGACCAATTCAGATTATATTCTAATAATCATAAAAAGTCAATTAATTATATGTAAAAAGTTTGTATTGGTAATAAAATTATAATATTTTGTAAAATATCAGAAGTATTGTTTGGTAAATCAACGATTTTTAAAAAATTATGCACAAAAAATACACTCTTAATTTGGCAGATAAAACATATACATTTTTTAGCAGATTTGTTATAATGTAATAGAAAATTTATGAAAGGATGTTTTTAATGAAAATGTTCAGAAAAGTTGCAAGTCTTGTTATTGCAGCTGCTATGATTACTTCATCCTTTGCATTTACAGCGTCTTTCAGTGCGGCTGAAACCCCTGAAGCTGCTGTTTCTGCTGATGCGGCACTGCAAAGTGAAGTAGGCGACGGAGTAATTTTGCACGCATTTAACTGGTCTTACGACTCGATTAAAGAAAATCTTCCCGCTATTGCGGCAGCCGGCTACTCTACGGTTCAGACTTCTCCTGTTCAGCAGCCCAAGGACTACGGCACATCAAACGATGTTTCGGGTCAGTGGTGGAAACTCTACCAGCCCGTAAGCATGTCTGTTGCCGAAAAGTCATGGCTCGGAACCGAAGCAGATCTTAAAGAGCTTTGCACAGAGGCTGATAAATACGGTATCAAGATTATCTGCGATATCGTATCAAACCACATGGGTAATGAGGTTGAAGAGGATCCAAGCTCACTCAGCGAGCAGGTAAATACATATGAGCCCGATTTCTATGCAAACAAGAGTACATATTTCCACTCTTATACGGGCAACGCAACCGACAGCTCTGTTCAGAGCGTGGTACAGGGTCACCTCTCAGCTTGCCCCGACCTTAACACAGGTAATACCAATGTACAAAACGCAGTAATTGATCTTCTTAAGGAATGTATCGACTGCGGCGTTGACGGCTTCCGCTTTGATGCTGCAAAGCACATCGAAACTCCAAGCGACGGTGCGTATGCTTCAAATTACTGGCCTAACATTACTTCTGCTGCCGAAAGTTACTACAAGCAGAAGACAGGCGGTGACCTTTTCATTTACGGTGAAATCCTCAACACATGCGGCGCAGGAAGAAGCTATGGTGCATACACCGACTACATTAATGTAACAGACAACAGAACGGGCGACGCAGTTCTTGCAGCTGTTGCAAGAGGCAATGCTTCAACTGCCGCAAGTGCAAACTACAAGTCAGGCGTCAGTGCTTCAAATGCAGTTCTTTGGGCTGAATCACACGACACCTATATGGGTGAGTCAGGTTCTGCAGGCTATGCTAACACATCGAGCATTTCCGATGAAGATGTTATCAAAGCTTGGGCAATAGTTGGTTCAAGAAAAGACTCAACAGCTCTCTATTTTGCTCGTCCCGGTTCTGCTCTCATGGGCGAGGCTGCTACAGATACTGCTTACAAGAGCACTGCAGTATCCGAGATTAACAAGTTCCACAACCTCTTTGTAGGTCAGAGTGAGAAGCTTGGTTCTTCAAACGGTGTTGCTTATGTTGCAAGAGGCACAAGCGGAATCGTACTTTCAAACTGCACCGGAACAACAAAGAGCGTAAGCATTTCGGGTACAGGTCTTGCAGACGGTTCGTATATTGATACCATTACAGGTAACAAGTTTACTGTTTCCGGCGGAGTACTCACAGGTTCAATCGGAAGCACAGGCGTTGCTGTTGTATATGACGGCACAACAACTCCGAGAAACACTGTATCTGTTGAGAGTGGTAATTTTACAGGCGAGACAATGACTGTTACTCTCGGTCTTGAGAATGCAACATCAGGTACATATTGCCTTGATAACTCAACACCGGTTGCTTACACAGGTACAACAACTATCCGTATAGGTTCCGACTATGACTACGGTGATACAATCAACCTTACTCTTACGGCGACTGACGGAAAAGATACTACCACAGCAACCTACAAGTACACAAAGCAGGAGGCAGCATCTTCAGGTGTTTATGTTTTCTTCGATTCTTCAAAGATTTCATCTTGGAAGGCACCGTATAATGTTTACATCTATGATGAAGATACTTCCTCAACAAAAACATATTCAAATGCTTCATGGCCCGGACAGCCGATGCAGGTAGATCCGGCTACAGGATATTACTATATTGAAGTTTCAGATAATTTCAGCTATGAAAAAGACAATGAAACTCAGGAAATCACAGATTCAACATTTGACCTTGCACATTCAAGCAATACATATGTAATCATCAGTGATGCAAACGGTAACCAGCATCCCACAGACGGTGCAAGATCAAAGCTTAGCCTCGGCGGCACATCAAAGATTTTGACAAGCAGATCAACATCCGGCTGGAACACAACAACACTTGTCCCGGCAGCAGGCGAAACCGTACCTGCAACAGATGTTACAATGGGTACTGTTGAGACAACTGCTACTACTGCACCGACAACTAAACCTACAACAGCTCCTACTACAGAGCCCACAACTGTTCCCACAAAACCGACATCTCCTACATCTCCTGTAGGCACCATGATTTACGGTGATGTAACAAGAGACGGTATTGTAAGAATTGACGACGCTACTGCAATTCAAAAGCACGCTGCAGATTTAGCGGTGATTCCCGATGAATACCTTGTGCTCGGTGATGTTAACCAAGATAACAGAGTTAATGTCGTTGACGCTACAATAATTCAAAAGTATCTTACTGATTCAGCAGATACAGGTGTTACAGGTCAGGTTTATCAGCCGGCAACACAGCCTACTACACAACCTACCACAAAGCCTGTTGATCCAACCCAAGCTCCTACAACTGAGCCGACTACCAAGCCAACTCAGGCAACACAACCCACACAACCCACACAGAATACAAATCCTCAGCTTTCTAAGGATTATTACATCTTTGGATATATCAACGGGGCAAACTACGGTTGTGAAGAGGATTACCAGAATCTCGGCGAATACAAGTTTGTAAACGGTAAAGTTACTGTTAATTTTGCAGAAACAAGTTATGTCGGTGTTAAGACAGCTGATAATAACTGGTATATGACAGATGACTGGCAGGGTGAAGTGTCGGAGACTACACTCTACAACACACTTAACCTCGGAACAACAGCTGATAAGCTTATGGTACCTGCAGGTGAAGTTGAGTTTACACTTGTAGAAAACGGCGATGATACACTCACATTATCTTATGTTGTTGTCGGAGATGTTGTTGGCGGAGATCCTACTCAGCCGACAGTTAAGCCTTCGGATCCTTCATCTGATGACACTTATACATTCTATGTAAAAACAAACCTCGGTTGGATGACAGCAGACGGCGTTACACTTTTTGCTTACGATAACAATACAGGTGAGAGCTATGTACTTGAACAGGATGTAGATGCATATCCTTATGTATATTCTGCAGAGGTTCCAAGCACAATGACCTCATGTGTTGTTTATCGTTATCTTGAGCCTGTTTTTGAAACTCCTGTAGGCGGAGAAACAGGTAATGTTTATAACAGCTGGGCAGTAACTACATCTGCGTCAAGCAACTGTGTTACAATTGATGTTAACGAGCAAGCTTCTGTGGGACCGTATGTTCCGGAATCAAGACCTGACTTTGAGCTTTCAAGGGTATATTTTGATAACTCAAACGCAAATTGGTCTGAAGTTTACATTTACGGTTGGGCAGAGAGCGGACTTGCAAATTCTGCTGAACTGATGACTCAGATTCCCGGTACTAACATTTGGTACTATGACTTTGTTACACCTCTTTCACCCGGTTCAAGCTGTTTCCTCTTTAAGGATACATTAGATACCTGGACAACTCAGACAGATAATATGACTGTAGTTGAAGGTATGAACTGTTACAAAGCAAATGCCGGAAATAAAGCAGGCGGTACTTGGTATTCATATACAGAGTAAAAACAAATAAACAAATAATTATATCCTCCAAGCAATTAGTTTTGCTTGGAGGATTTTTTATAACACATAACACATTTTGTTAGCGGATAAATAGGAAATTTAAATCTACATTACAAATCAAGTAAATAAACAGAGACATATACAGTAAATGCAGTCTTTTAGAAATTCCGAACATTTATGATGATAAAGGTTAAAACGGTTTATAACCGTTAAAAATTATATTACGGTTTTATTAGCGTCTATGAACTGACATGTATTTTAAAATAATTTTGTTATCTCCGATCGGCAATCTGTAATTATGCTGATATTATAATTGACTAAAAGGTAATTTTAATATATAATACGGACATTAGAAAGACCAACTATAAAAAGTCAATAGGAAAAATAAAAAAATAACGAATAAGGGATGAAAAAATATGCAAGACAAAAAGACCTGAACAAAAAGTCC
>CALYBM010000123.1 GCA_944412525.1 uncultured Ruminococcus sp.
GTTTTCTTCATAATCTCCATTGTAAGCTCGTTGTGGTCTGTTGCTATATTAGTCGTAGTAAAGATAGGAGCGAGCTCGTGCTGTGAAGGAGCAACCTCGTTGTGCTTTGTTTTTGCAAGGATACCAAGCTTCCAAAGCTCCTCATCAAGATCCTTCATATATGCTGCAACTCTCGTTTTGATTGCACCGAAGTAGTGGTCATCAAGCTCCTGTCCTTTCGGAGCCTTTGCACCGAAAAGCGTTCTGCCTGTGTAGATAAGGTCTTCTCTCTGGTCGTAAAGCTTCTTATCAATAAGGAAGTATTCCTGTTCCGGACCAACAGTTGTAGTAACTCTTGTTACATCGGTTTTGCCGAGGAGGTGAAGAACCTTTACCGCCTCCGTACTTATTCTTTCCATTGAACGAAGCAAAGGTGTCTTTTTGTCGAGAACCTCGCCTGTGTATGAACAGAAAGCTGTCGGAATGTAAAGTGTACCGTCCTTAACAAAAGCATAAGATGTCGGATCCCATGTTGTGTAGCCCCTTGCCTCAAATGTAGCACGGATACCGCCGCTCGGGAATGATGATGCATCAGGCTCACCCTTTACAAGCTCCTTACCCGAAAACTCCATAATTACCTGACCGTCACCGTTAGGGCTGATGAAGCTGTCATGCTTTTCTGCCGTAACACCCGTCATAGGCTGGAACCAGTGGGTGTAGTGCGTACATCCCATCTCAATAGCCCAATCCTTCATTGCCGATGCAACTACATTTGCAACGCTAAGATCGAGCGGCTCACCGTTCTGAATTGTTTTCTTTAAAGCCTTGTAGGTTGACTTTGGAAGTCTTTCCTGCATCTTCTGGTCATTAAAAACCATACTTCCGAATAACTCAGGGACTTTTGCCATTTCAATTCTCTCCTATCCAGTTAAAAATTCGACTGAAAACAGAAAAGGACACTGTAAGCCCATCGCCTACAGCGCCCTTGCTGTTGTCTTGCTGTTAGTATATTCTACTTTTTGCAATTTGTCAATAGAAATTTTGAAAAAAATTTAATTTTTGCAAGTTTTATTAAATTTCCTGCATTTCGCATCATATTAATCCATATTTATTGCTTATTTTTTACAATACCTGCGTATTAGTGAATGTTCGATATAAAATTATTGCATTTTTCTTCATTTTCCTCTTGACAAATTCTATTTTTTCGATTTATAATACAGTCACACGCCATATCTGTTATAAGGATATTCAAAAATGCAGGATTTTATAACAAATATTGCAAATTTACTTTTTTTCGGATGCTGACAGCGATCGCTGTAGTAATAAATATAGCTGATATGTGAATTCACTCTTATCTATAAATAAAGAGTGTGATAGGGCTTTGCAAAGCCATTGTATCAGGAAAGGATGATTATTGATGGGACAAACAGAGAACAGACTAACAAAGAACAGTCTTTATTCTCCACGCTTTGAGCATGACAACTGCGGAATAGGAGCCGTTGTTAACATTAAAGGTATCAAATCTCACGATACCGTAGCAAACGCTCTTACTATTGTAGAAACACTTGAGCACCGTGCCGGCAAGGATGCAGAGGGCAAAACGGGCGACGGTGTAGGTATTTTGCTTCAAATCTCCCACAAGTTTTTTAAAAAAGCTGCCAAAGAAATAGGCATAAACCTCCTTTCCGAAAGAGATTATGCCGTGGGTATGTTCTTCTTTCCTCAAAACGAGCTTGCAAGAAACCAAGCTAAAAAAATGTTTGAAATTATTGCAGACAAAGAGGGGCTTGAGGTTCTCGGCTGGAGAAATGTTCCCTCCGACACAAACGCTATAGGCAAGCGTGCACTTGACTGTATGCCTGCAATTATGCAGTGCTTTATCAAGCGTCCGTCAGGAGTGAAGAAAGGTCTTGACTTTGACCGCAAGCTTTATGTAGCACGGCGTGTTTTTGAGCAGAGCAACGAGGATACATATGTTGTTTCTCTTTCAAGCAGAACGATTGTATATAAGGGAATGTTCCTTGTAGGTGATTTAAGACGATTTTTCCTTGATTTGCAGGATGAGGATTATGAATCAGCCATCGCAATGGTACACTCTCGCTTTTCCACAAACACAAATCCAAGCTGGCAAAGAGCCCATCCTAACAGAATGATTGTTCATAACGGCGAAATCAACACAATCAGGGGCAATGCCGACAAGATGCTTGCCCGTGAAGAAACTATGCGTTCGGAACATCTCAAGGGCGATCTTGACAAAGTTATCCCTGTTGTAAATACGGAAGGCTCCGACTCGGCAATGCTTGATAACACACTTGAATTTCTTGTTATGAGCGGTATGGAGCTTCCGCTTGCAGTTATGATTACAATTCCTGAGCCGTGGGATAACAACGGCACGATGTCACAGAAAAAGAGAGATTTTTATCAGTACTATGCGACGATGATGGAGCCGTGGGACGGTCCTGCTTCAATTCTCTTTTCCGACGGTGATATTATGGGTGCAGTCCTTGACAGAAACGGTCTGCGTCCGTCAAGATATTATATAACAGACGACGGTAATCTCATTCTTTCATCCGAGGTGGGTGCTCTTCCCGTTGACCCCTCAAAAATTGTTACAAAAGAGCGTCTTCGTCCGGGCAAAATGCTGCTTGTAGATACTGTTCAGGGTAAGCTGATTGATGATGATGAACTCAAAGAATACTATGCGTCAAAACAGCCTTACGGAGAATGGCTTGACAGCAACCTCGTAAACCTGAGAGATTTAAAAATCCCTAACGCAAAGGTCGAGGAACATTCCGAAGAGATGAGAAAAAGACTTCAAAAGGCGTTTGGATACACCTACGAAGAGGTTATGACTTCAATTCTGCCTATGGCTAAAAACGGCAGTGAAGCTATATCTGCAATGGGTATCGACAGTCCTCTTGCCGTGCTTTCAAATGAATCTCAGCCGCTGTTTAATTACTTTAAGCAGCTCTTTGCTCAGGTTACAAATCCGCCGATAGACGCAATTCGTGAAGAAATCGTAACTTCAACAACCGTATATATCGGCGAGGACGGAAACATTCTTGAGGAAAAACCCGAAAACTGCAAGGTTATGAAAATCCATAACCCGATTTTAACCTCAACCGATATACTAAAGCTTAAAAATATGCATATCAAAGGCTTTAAGGTTGCAGTTATTCCGATACTTTACTACAAAAACACAAGACTCTCAAAGGCTATAGAGAGATTATTTATAGAGGCAGACAAGGCTCACCGAGAGGGTGCAAATATCCTTATCCTTTCGGACCGAGGTGTGGACGAAAACCACCTTGCAATCCCGTCGCTGCTTGCCGTTTCGGCAATCCACCAGCACCTTGTTGCAACTAAGAAAAGAACATCTCTTGCGATTGTTCTTGAGAGCGGTGAACCGAGAGAGGTGCACCACTTCGCAACCCTGCTCGGCTACGGTGCAAGTGCGATTAACCCTTACCTTGCTCAGGAAACAATCCACGAGCTTATAAACAACGACCTTCTTGACAAGGACTACTACGCCGCTGTTGACGACTATAACAACGCAGTATTGCACGGCATCGTAAAGATAGCGTCAAAAATGGGTATCTCAACTATCCAGTCATATCACGGCTCACAGATTTTTGAGGCTATCGGTATAGGTAAAGAGGTAATAGACAAATACTTTACCGGTACAGTAAGCAGAATCGGCGGCATTACCATTAAAGATATTGAAGAAAACGCCGATAAACTCCACACATCAGCGTTTGATCCTCTCGGACTCAGCACATCTACAGAGCTTGAGTCAAGAGGAAGCCATAAAATCAGAAGCGGTAAAGAGGAACACCTCTATAATCCGCAGACGATTCACACGCTTCAGGCTGCGACACGCACAAATGACTATGAACTTTATAAAAAGTATTCTCATTTAATTTCGGAAGAAATGTACCCCGCAAACATCAGAGGACTGCTTGATTTCAAATACGCAGACAAACCCGTTCCTCTTGACGAGGTTGAAAGCGTTGATTCTATCGTAAAACGATTCAAGACAGGTGCGATGTCTTACGGATCTATCTCGCAGGAGGCACATGAAGCTCTTGCCATAGCAATGAACAAGCTTCACGGCAAGTCAAACTCGGGCGAGGGCGGTGAAAGCCTTGAAAGACTTGAAACCAAGGGCAAAGCAGAAAACAGATGCTCTGCAATAAAGCAAGTTGCTTCGGGCAGATTCGGCGTTACCTCACGCTATCTGACATCTGCCGATGAAATTCAAATCAAAATGGCTCAGGGGGCAAAGCCCGGCGAGGGCGGACATCTTCCCGGCAAAAAAGTTTATCCGTGGATTGCAAAAACCCGTCACTCAACCCCCGGCGTTTCGCTTATCTCCCCTCCGCCGCACCACGATATTTACTCTATCGAGGACCTTGCACAGCTTATCTACGACCTTAAAAACGCGAACAGAGACGCAAGAATTTCCGTTAAGCTTG
>CALYBM010000124.1 GCA_944412525.1 uncultured Ruminococcus sp.
TGCTATGGGCGTTAACGAAAGCTATGAGCTAAAGGACGGCGAAAACGATGTCAACAATCAGATAGGCGCAGGAGATCAGGGTATGATGTTCGGATATGCCTGCGACGAAACAAAGGAGCTTATGCCCATGCCGATTTCACTTGCTCACAAACTTGCAAAACAGCTTGCAAAGGTAAGAAAGGACGGCACGCTCCCCTATCTGCGTCCCGACGGTAAAACTCAGGTTACGGTTGAGTACGACGACGACAAGGTTGTAAGAGTAGATACGGTCGTTGTATCAACCCAGCACGACGAGGACGTATCTCTTGAGCAAATCAGAGCCGATATAATAAAGTATGTTATAGAGCCGATTATTCCGTCAGAGCTTCTTGACGACAACACAAAGATTTTTGTCAACCCGACAGGTAGATTTGTAATCGGAGGACCTGTGGGAGACTCGGGACTTACGGGCAGAAAAATTATTGTTGACACCTACGGCGGATTTTCACGCCACGGCGGCGGCTGCTTCAGCGGCAAAGATCCGACAAAGGTTGACCGCAGCGCGGCGTATTACAGCCGTTATATCGCAAAAAATATTGTTGCGGCAGGACTTGCGAAGAAATGCGAGATTCAGCTTGCTTACGCAATCGGAGTTGCAAAGCCCGTATCTATAATGGTTGACGCGTTCGGCACATCAAAATATACAAACGAGCAGCTTGCAAAAGCTGTTGAAAAGGTATTTGACTGCCGCCCGAATTCGATTATCGAGCAGCTCAAGCTCAGAGAAACAGAGTATCTTCCCCTTGCGGCATATGGCCATATGGGCAGAGAAGAGCTCGGCGTTCGCTGGGAAGACACGGACAAAACCGAGGAGCTGCTGCGCGCAATCGGCTGATAGAGCTTATTGAGTTAAATTGTTTTAAAAAATTTTAGACTTGTATATCAATAATCTTTTCTTATCGATTATATTACGGGTTTAATAGTCAACGCTTAAGAAAAAACATATCGCATAATCAAATAAACAGCATATGTGACAACAGATTATACTGTAAGCACATATGCTGTTTTCTTTTAAAGTTATTATGTAAAATCATCATGGAAAAATAACAAACACAATCTTCTCAAACATAGCAACAAGAGCAAAGCAATCCGTTTAAGATATCAATAAAATTTGCAAATCTTGTATATTAGGCAATTGTATCACATTCAGTCATGGCTTCAATATATTCGCATATATCTCTGACTGAAATTTTATGATTTGAAACATATTCGTTGATTTATGTTCTTAATTTTATTAAATTCATCCCATACTGGATAAGTGCTGCCGTTAACAAAATATATAATATCTTGAATTTTGCGGTAACATTTTTTAATTTTATAGAATCATAGCAAATTATCTTGTATCACTTGCTTGTTTATTCAATTAAAGCTCAATGTGTTTAACCTCAATTATTAGCCTGAATGGTTTTTGCAGCCGTTTTTATCACATGTAATAGGTTCTGTTGTTTCTACCCAATCTTCAGGATTGTCATCAATTATTGCACCGCAACCGGTTTTTTTATTAGACTCTTTATAATGAATTTTTCCGTTGTCCGGGCCATTTCCGATATATTTAATATTCATAACAATCAACCTCTCTTAATTAAAAATTGTTAATATATTATTTCCTTTTATTATTTAATTAATATTGAGTTATTCACACTGAGCTTAACTGAAATTAAAATAAATAATGCTATTTGTATTTATACTAAATTTATAAGTATTATACCATAATACGGCATTATTTTAAACCAATTTTTTCAATTTAGTTATAAAAAATAACTGAATATTTTTATGCACTTTTACCAATTAGTACCGATTTTTGAATTCAATCGTCACATATAAATAGATAATTCTACATATACTTGGAGGTTTTCTTATGCTAAAGTTTTTTAATCATTCCGTTTAAGACGGCGGTTTATCTGAACACCATAAAGTACAGAAAACATTTACCCTTTCTGCTTTTAACGCAAAAACGGTTAAAAAATAGTGCCGACAAGCAAAGCATTAAAAGCTAAAACCTGTCGACACTTAACAAGCATATATCAATCACATATTAAATTATTTATTATATATTTTATCTATTTGAATTATCAGAACAAAGCATAGTTATTACACCCTGATTAATATAAAACGAACCTTTTGCACCCGAATCTCTTCTCATATTACGAAAACATTTTATGACTTTTGCTCGAATATTGCTATATTTTGTAATATCATTCAAACATTCATTATATACATCAACAACATCCCATATTAAATTTACAGAAAATGTATTGCACATTTTATCATAATTTTCGCAGATAAAACATTTAAGCGGATTTACTATTTTTTCAACTCGGTCATTATTAGCTGCAGTATTTATCTCATTTTTTACATTTTTACCATGAATAATGTATTCATCCGCTAATAAATTGATTAACACAGAACTTAATTTTTCATATAAAGGCTTATTTATTTTATATAATCTATCCGCCTTATTTCGTTTGTATTTTATATAATTAATAAACAGCGGCATAACAACCAGAGATAAAATTCCTCCAACAATTGACGCAATCCATACTCGAATATCCTCAGGACAAGATAAAAAAGCTGCTATGGTTGGTGCTCCGATTAAAACTGCTAAACACGCCGACAAAATAATATAATTTACAACTAACATTTTATCGCCAAAATCACTTATTTCATCAATAAGCCTTCTGAATTTCGGACGTTCATCCCTTACTTGTATATATTTTTGTGACATTGTATAAACTTTCCTTCCCATAAAAATTAAATAACCTTATCCTCTGTTTTTAACTGATAAAATAATTCTGTTTAATATATTATTGACAATAACTAAAAACGCAGTAAAACATAAAGCAAACATAACAAGCAGCCAAAATAGTAAATTATAAGAAGCAGAGTAAAGGTTAATAAGAAAATTGTCGCCTGTCAAGGCAAGAGAATTAATAATATTCAAATTTTCAACAACAGCCGATATGTAATCAGACACATCGAAAATATTGTCGTAAGGTATGTATCGTGGGATTATGAAAATGCTGAAATCTGAAATTAAAAATATTGAAAGAAGTACGGCAGGTATGCCGAGCGCTGTTATAATCAGCAAAATATATTTAAGCGGTATAGTTTTTATAGATTTTAAAAAGTAATTATCTCTGAGATTTTCTTTTATTGTTTCGATAAGCTTTTTGCAGATTCTGTACCATATTTTCAAGGCTATAAAGCACAATGCGATAAAGAGGATTAAAAATATAATATGTTCAAAGCTTTTGATTACCTTTGCTTTTTCAGAAAAATTTATCGAGTGGTATTGAGATAAATTCATCTGCTCTATTAACGGTGCAGAACTTGCCGAATTATCATATGAAATAGTGTTAACATCACAACTATCATACCCGCTGTAACAGGTGTAAGGAATGTAAATTCTCTGCTTTCCGTCACCCGAAAGACGGTTTATAATGTTATCGTTTTCCTGAATAACTCCGCAGATTGTGTAGACTTCATCATTAAGCGTTACTGTTTTTCCGACCGCGTCAGTATTAAAAAACAGTTTAAGAGCAAGGTTGCTTGATATAACGGCAACCTTGTCTTTATTTTCAATATTTTCTTTTGTAATGCCGCTGCCGTTAAGAGCCTGTCCGTAAATTTCAAAATAAAATTCATTTGTTAAAACAGGAGTAACCGATTCTTCTTTAACATTTACCTGTTCAAGCTCTGTACAAAAGCTGACCTGTTTAAACGAAATTCGTTGTGAAAGATTTTCAATATCTTTTATCGTAAGCGGCAAATCATCGGACTTTAGATTATAATTCATCTGCGTTATGCTTGGCAGCTGAGCCTGTGCATTACCGCTGAAATACAGACAAAGAAAAAACACAAGAGCCGTAATCAGCGTTGTAAAAACAGCAAATAAAATTTTTCTCTTTGACATCTGCTATTCCTCCGCAATATACACTCTGTCACCGTCTGAAATGCTCTTTGAGGCCGAATATACAACCTCCGTACCACCGTATAAATCATTTGATGTCACCTCATAATACAGGTCATCGCTGTTTTCAATATTTACAGAGGCTTCGCTAACGGTAGTCTTGTTATTTTCGTCTGTTCTTGTAACAAACACCGAGCCTGTATCACCCATAGAGGTAACGGCAGAAATCGGTATCAAATACCTGTCTTCACTATTTTGATTGCCGTCAATAGTACCGTACGATATTTGCGTCACCTTAACCTGCGGCAGAAGTATGTTGTCAATGGTACTTGAAAAGTATGTAAGAAAGGCAAGCACAATAAAAAACGCAACGCCAAAGCGTATTGAATATTTTTTCAGCTTATTATTTTTCATTCGGCGTCCTCCTAATTTTTATCAACCTGAACAAACGGAGAATCTATATCTCGCTGACCGTAAAGGTAAATGAGCATTGCAGGAATCATAAACATAACTCCGCAGGCAAAGATAATTCCGTAATCCGAATTGCTTATATCCGATAAACCAATCGAAAGCGGATACATAGCCTCATCGTCAAGATATATAAGCGTCTGTTCAACAACATTCCAATTATCAATAAAACAGAGCAGAGTGAGAGTTATCAGTCCGCCTTTTATCTGCGGCAAAATAATGCTTGTAAAAATTTTAAAATATGACGCGCCGTCAATGCGTGCTGCCTCTATTGATGATTCGGGAATATATTTTATGCTCTGTCTGAGCAAACAAATTCCGAATGCCGAAAAGGTGCCGGGAAGTATTATTGAGAGAAAGTTATTCAGCAAATCAAGGTTATCCAGCACTATGTAGTTGGGAACCAAGGTTACCTGCAAGGGTAAAATCAAGAGCACAATATAGACAAAAAACAGCTTATCCCTAAACGGAAATTTAAGTTTTGCAAAAGCAAATGCCGCAAGTGCCGATACGATTACCTGACCTATTACTGTCGAGAAAGTGATAATTACAGAGTTCCAGAATTTGAGCAGATATTCGGGGCGTCTGAAAAACACCTGATAATACTGTTCAAGTGAAAACATATCGGGTATAAGATTAAGATCTTTATATTCTCCGTTAGTAAAGTCAAGCATCGAGCTTACCTGTAAATCCGACATAAACGAGCAGGCAATCATATATACAACAGGAAAAAGAAAAACCGCTGTAAGTAAAATCAGAAAAATATACTTAATTATTTTTATCGTTTTTTTCACTTCACCGCCCCCCTATTCCGCAACGCTGTGCTTCCGTTCAAAAATAAAGAAAGCAAACAGTATAATTATCATAAACACCGATAAAATTATTGAGGCCGATGACAGTCTGGGATAATTTAGATTGTAGTAATTATTGTTTATGAAGTTTTGCAGGAAATAGACATTTTCGTTCGGGTAGTTTCCGAAAAGAGCAAACACTTCACGGAATATCTTAAATGAGTAGATAATTTCCATAAGGAAAACAAAAAAGGTTGTGGGAGTAATCATAGGTATTGTAATTTTAGTGACAATTTGAAATGAACCCGCACCGTCAAGCCTTGCGCTTTCGTACAGCGACTGCGGAACATTTGCAAGTCCTGCCGTAAATAAAAGCACGCAAAATCCGCAGTATTTCCATATGTATATAAAAATTATCATCACCATTGAATATTCGGAATTAAAAAACTCAACAGTATTTAAACCCATAAAATTAAGCAGTCCGTTAATTGCACCGTAATCGTCAAAAATCACCTGCCATACGCAGATAAGAGATGCAATCGGAACAACAACAGGAATTAACAAAGCGCTCCTAAAAAATGATGATATTTTCATAAAAGAATTAAGAAACAGTGCGATAAGAAAGGAAATAACCATCAAAAGAGGTACTGCAACGACGGTAAATATAATTGTATTTTTCAGAGCCAGCAAAAATGTGTTATTTTGAAAGAGGTCAAAATAATTTTTCAGCCCTACAAACACATCACCGATATACATACTTTTTATAAAGCATATTATATACGGCACTATGTAAAATACGATTATTCCCAAAAGTGACGGCATTAAAAACAGATATGCCGCAATATGTTCTTTTTGTTTACTTTTAAAAATCTTCTTTTTCATATTATCATTCCTGATTTACAATATTATATTGTCCGTTCCAAAGCTGATAATAATATCCCTTTTGGTTTAATAAATCTTTATGATTCCCCGTTTCAACTATCTGACCGTCCTTGAACACAAAAATCTTATCGCAGTCCTTAACTGTAATTAATGTATGCGCAATTTGTTTCATCGTTTTGAAATATATTTTAAATTTTTTCATAGAATTATTACTCGTTTAAATAAATCTCGGTTGCTGATGTAAGCTGATTCATAAACTTATTCTTTGAAATTTTGCCGTTTAAATAGTTCTCTGCAATCTCGTTAATTACTATCGAATTGTAATACGTATTTAAAATATCATCATAATTGTAGATTGAACAATAATTGATACCATTAATTATTTCAACATAATCTTCGATAGTTTTATTTGCTATATTTGAAATACTTTCATCGTATGATTCAATATACTTTTCGGGTTCATACGCAATATCAATAGTATCATTTAAAGCATTGTTATTGACAGGCAGAGCGATTGTATTTGATCCTGCAAAAGAAGAATTGCCTGTCACCGATAATGTTCCGCACCAATATTTCTGAATATTCTCACTTAAACAATACTTTATAAATTCTAATGCTTGTTCTTTATAAGCAGAATTGTTATTTATTGCCAGCGCACACTGAACATACGCAGAAATTGTATTATCGGTTCTTCTGAAATTTGGCAATATCTTAAAATCTATACCGTTTAAATGTTGTTGGATAATTGTTTTGGTTACGCCGAATAATGACCCTCCGCCAAAAGATTGTTTTGGCGTGAGAAAAACATAATTATTATAATCTTCGTTATTATTTAAGGCAATTTTAACTGCATTATCTAAATTATTTTCAAACTCAACCGATGTAAAATAATTTTCTCCATTAAATTGGTCTACATAACTGTCAATAAACTGATAAAAAAATGTTTTTCCGTATCCTGCACCACAAAAAGGGACATCGGGAAATTCTCTGAAATATTCTGTTAAATCATTTCCTATACTGTCATAGGTATAATCAAAATTATCAGGAATTTTATATTTTTTTAATAACTCATCAGAAGTAAAAACTATGTCAGGACAATAAAATATAGGAATAATATATCGTCCTCCTTTATATATTCCTGATTCCATTATTACAGAATTATAATCACTAAAATTCAATTTATCATCTGATTCATCCTTGACTATTAAATCATTTATATCCGCAAATGTGCCATTATCAATTAACTTTTCAAAAGGCAGTCTTTGCGAAAGAGAAATAATGTCCGGTCCTTTTCCCACCATTAATTCGGTCGACATTTTTAAATACATATCGTCTTCTGACTCGAATTCTATTGTTTTAATTTTATAGGACTCGTCCTTTTTGCTCGTGCAATATTTATTATATTTTTCTATAATATCAAATAAAGGATCATATTTTTCGGCACAATAATAAAAAGTCAGTTGCTGAAATTCATTTTCAGATTTTAATAAATAATTATCACATGATGCAATAAAAAACAAATTTACAGTTATCAACATAGTAACAAGCATAGTCTTTTTGATTTTAAGAGCCATACCTATATCACCCTTGCCATAAAATAAACGCCCGGAAAATAAAAATCATAATCGCCATACATTTCTTACAATCACGATTACCGGCTGTAATAAATACATTTTTCACAAAGTTTATAACCCACTAATTTTATATCAAAATCACATTATCTTACACGGCAGTCTTTTACGGTAATTTAATGCATATTTGATATAAATACTTTTTAATCGTATTGTTTAAAGATAACCTATATACAAGCAAAACAGAAATATGTTTGAACATTTTGTATGATACATTTGATTGTAGTTATTTTTATCATTCTTCAAGGTAAAGCTTTGTCTTTGCAGTTAACTGCTCAATAAATTTATTTGTATTTATACTCCCGTCTAAAAAATCGCTCACCAGATCTCCTATAATTTCCTCTTTGTAGTAATTATAAATTCCCATATCACATTTATTAATTTTAGTGATATATGAAACATAAGGCTCAATATCATCATTTTTAATATTTACTGTATTGTCGCAATAAGTTAATGAAACACCCGTTTTTAACAAATCATTTAATGATAAATTATTAACAGGCAGATAACTTCCCATAATATACGCTTCATTATACTCTTTAATATTTGCTCCGCAAAAATCATTTTGAACTTCTTGAGATAATAGATAATCTAAAAAATATGCAATATCTTTCTTTTGAGTTGAGGTGTTATTAACGGCTACTCCCAACTGTACAGTCGCTTTAATATCCGTTGAGTTTTCTGAAATATCATTAAATATTACTACTTCATCATCGCTTTTTAATGCGGATGCAAAATAAGCACAAGTACCCAAAAATCCCAAGTCCCCGCAATATTTTGAAAACAGCGAGTATTCCGTAGCATCTTCAACATCGGTTAAACCTGTATTCATAAGTTCATAAGCTGTATTCAAAGCAGACTTTAACATGTTGTTATCAAAATCATATGACTCATTATCAAAATCAACATATTCTGATACTATATCACATATAAGTTCTTTTCTGTCGGCATATTCTAAGTAGAACGGAATATCGGATTTTTGTAAATATTTTTTGCATACAACATTTAAATTATTGTATGTAAAAGTACTGTCTTTTGATATTTTGTATTTTTCTAATTTTGAATTTAAAGCCGAAATGGTATCAACACTGTAAAAAAGCGGAAGAAAATATCTTTTCCCTTTTACGCATCCTGAGTCAAAAACTATTTTATTATAATTATCTGTATCAATATCGGTAAATTTTAATATTTCATCAATATCAGCTAAAACACCCATAGAAATCAATTTTTCATAAGGAAGTGATGCGGAAGAAAAAATTATATCAGGTCCCGTTCCCGCCATCAACTCAGTAGATAATTTTGAACGCATTGCTTCTTCGTTTTCAAACTCTACAACTTCAATCTTTTTTAAACTTTTGTCATTTTTATAAGTTTCATTGTAGTCATCAATTAAACCCATAAAAAGCAATTCATTCATATTATTTATTATATAAGTGCCGTCAGACATGGCATTGCTGAAATAAACTTTTATAGTGTCACTTTCTGTATTTTTGCTGTCCAAGTCGCACGATGAAGCAAAAGCTATGAGTATAAGAGCCATAAAAAACGCCGTTATTCTTTTCATAAAAATATTTCGTTCCTCTTATATTTTGTTTTTATATATAATACTTAAAAATAAATTAAAAATTTAACTGACTTAAATGTATAATCTATGCCACTATTAATAAATGTGCAACAGTATCTACTCAGTCAAATAAAATTCCGTTGCCGATGTTATCTGACTGATAAACGATTCTTTAGAAATGTCTCCGGCTAAGTATTTATTTACAATCTCGCCGATTACTGATGAATTATAGTAAGTTTCTTCATAATTTCCGTAATTATATATCATACAGTCATCTATATTATTTATTATCTCTAAATAATCTTTTAACATTTTGGTATCGGCACTGTCTAAGGATTCTTCATCCTTTTTGTTTTGCTCTACATAATTAATTGAATCTTCAAACGCAATATTATTAACGGGCAGTGCCAACACATTTGTACCGCCGAATTCTTTATTTTCACTAATACCGCACCAATATTTTTGGACATCTTCACTTAAAACATATTCGGCAAACACAAGAACCTTATCTTTTTTATTTGACTTATCATTGACCGCAAAGCCATACTGAACATACGCTGATAGATTGTCATATGTTTTATTATAATTCGGAATTATTACAGGCGTTTTTTTGCTTGAATTAATATAATAATAGCACGATGACATAGACTGAATGCTTCCGCCAAACATTGACTGAGGAAGATTAAACATACATACATCATTTCCGACTATATTATAGTAAACATTTTCATCGGTGTTATCGTTTTTCAGCAGTTTATCAATGAAATCCAATTCTTTTGAAAATTCCTGAGATTTAAAATTAAACTCCTTATTTTTGAAATCAACATATTTATTAATAAAATAATACATAAGTCTAATGTTTAGTTTCTTATCTCCGAATAGAGAATACTCAGAATTGTTTTTTTCGACGCCTGACCATAGTTCCTCAAAATCAAGTATACCTCCACTAAAATTATAATCATCCAGTATTTCCTGTGTCGTAATAAATATGTTAGGACTGTAAAAAATCGGTATTATGCATCTTTTACCGTTATATACGCCGCAGTTCATCACCGTTGAGTTATAATTGCTTAGATCCAGATCGCAATCATACTGTTTCATCATCTCGTTAAAATCGGCAAATGAATCATTATCAATTAACTTTTCAAAAGGAAGTTTTTGGTCTAATGAAACAATATCGGGGCCTCCGTCTGTCATAATTTCGGTGGAAATCTTAGTTGTCATATCCGATTCATTTTCAAATTTGATTATTTCAATTTGATACGATTCGTCATAATGTTTAAGACAATATTTGTTATATTTTTCTATCATCTCAGTAAAAATATTATCGAAGGTACAATAATATTTCAGTTTATCATTTTCGTCGCTTTTATTCTTTGCGCACGAAGCAAGGGAAAACAAACTTATAAATAATAGTACAGAGATTAATATAAATGAAATTGCTCGTTTCATAGTATGCACCTCTTTGCCCCATCACAAGCTTTTTGCTCTTAATTCTAATCAATAATGTGACTTAAATATTTGCTATCATTACTTACTATAACTAAATATTTTACTCATCAAAGTATAACCGAGTCTTATTAGTTAAAGAGCTGATAAAATCATCATAATCCTTGGTTTTATTTAGATAATCACTCAAAGCAGGAGCCAAAATATTTTCGTAGTAGTAATAATTGTTCAGTTTACATTTGCTGACTTTCTCAATATTGTCTAAGTATGACTCTAAAAACGCAGCCAGTACATCTTGATGTTCGTCATTGCTTTCAATGTATTTTTCAGCCTTCTCAACATATTTTTCAAAAGCCGCATTGTTAACAGGTATATCGTTTGTTTCCAACACCATCTGCTGTTTGTAGTTCAATGAAAATTTTATAAATTCATACGCCGATTGTTTTTTGTTTGAGTTGCTGTTAATCGCTAAAAAAGAACCTACATAACTGTCAAAAAAATTACTATCGCTTGAGAAACTTAAAATTTTCGGAGTCATATTATATTCAAAAAATCCATCAGCCTCCGTAACCGTAACATAAGGGTTACCGCTAAAATATCCGCTTCCTAAAAACAGAAGATTACCGTCAGCCATTTCTTGAAAAGCATCATAATTTTCGTCAACCTCACAGGTAATGTATGATTTCTCAATAGATGAAAAAGTATTCTCAAATTCACGGGTTTCAAAATTAAATTTTTCTCCCTTATTATCGACCTCTTCCTCTATAAATTTTTCAAAAAATAAAGTATACGGTAAACTTGTACATTTGCTCTTATTTTTATCATCAATGAGAAATACCGATAACCTTTTATCTAATGTATAAAACGAAAAACCGTCTGACATATCAATCTTATAATTAATGCAATTCTCTTGTGTAGTAACAAAAGAATTAACTAGGTATGTAAGTGGCATAAAATACTGTTTATTATCATAAACACCGGATTTTACAACGGTTTTATTATACTCACTCATAATAAGTTTATCTTCGGATAGGTCATTTTTCGTAAGTTCATTCAAGTCCGCAAACATATCATTATCAATGTATTTTTTTATATTTTGATTGTTGGTATTATAATTGTAATAAATTAAATCGGGGCCTTTCCCTGCCATCATCTCTGTCTGCAATTTAGTAAATAAAATTTCCGTATTTTCAAATTCATTAATTTTAATTTCTATATTATCTTATGAATTATTGAAATTCTTTACCAGTGGGGATAATTCATCGTCTTTCAACAGATAAATACTCAGATGATTATTATCGATTTGTGAATTATCGTTATTTTGTGAACATCCCGATATTATGCACGAGAATAACAAGGTGCTTATCATAAGAAAAGCAAAAATACTTTTAGACAATTTTTTCATACAAATTCCCTTTGTTTAACTTATGTAATATGAAAAATTATATATTAGTTCATGTAAATTATTATTAAACACAAATAACTCATCCATATTATGGATTATATTACAAAATATGTCAAAAGTAAACATCATATAAGTATTTTTTATTAATTTAAACAAATACCTCAAATCCATAAGATTGTAACTCTCCGCATTTTGTAAAGCCATTAATATTCGGAGCCTAATTTTAAATTTTTTCCACAACTTACAAGAAAACAGGCAAGGTCAATTCGCCTTGCCTGTTCTCGCTGTTCTTTTGTAAAATAAATGTATATTAATATTTTTATCACTTACTTGAGTATAATATATTTTTACTTTCTGCTGTAATATCTCAGATTGGGCACCTCTTCTCTTATAATGATGACAGGCGGCACCTATCAGCGTTTGGGGGCA
>CALYBM010000125.1 GCA_944412525.1 uncultured Ruminococcus sp.
GGAAGTGCATTAATATTTCGTTTTCAATACATCTGCTTGCGTAGGAGCTTAATCTGATATTTTTCTTCATATCGTATGTGTCGATAGCCTTGATAAGACCTATTGTTCCGATTGAAACAAGATCGTCCTGTTCGCTTTGCGTTCCGTAATATTTCTTGATAATGTGAGCTACAAGCCGAAGGTTATGCTCGACAAGTTTGTTTCTTGCTTCCATATCACCGTTTGCGTATTTTTCAAGATAAAGTCTTTCCTGCTTTTCGGAAAGCGGTTTAGGAAATGAGCCGCCCGAACAAACATGCAGAATAAAAAAGCAAATGTTCTGTCCTATAAAACTTAAAAATTCAAACATAAAATCACCTACCGAGATATTCTTTATAATAATATTCTTCGGTGCCTTTAAATTTGCCTGTACAACAATTTGCCTGATAAATAATTAGGCGAAAAAACCATACATGCCTTTGAATTTGTACATATTGCCTTGCATTAATATAAAAAATACCTTATACTACTTATATAAAAATAACAGGGTGATTATATGAAAAAATTTATATCTTGGAATGTAAACGGACTTAGAGCCTGTATAACAAAGGGATTTATTGATTATTTTAAAAGTGTCGACGCCGATGTTTTCTGTGTTCAGGAAACGAAGCTTCAGCAAGGTCAAATAGATATTGAACTCGACGGCTACTATCAATATTGGAATTACGCGGAGAAAAAGGGATATTCGGGTACAGCGTTGTTTACAAAGCAGAAGCCTTTGTCGGTTTCATACGGCATCGGAATAGATGAGCATGACAAAGAGGGAAGAGTAATAACTGCTGAATTTGAAAATTATTATTTTGTCACCTGCTACACTCCTAACTCTCAAAACGAGCTGAAAAGACTCGGTTACAGAATGGAGTGGGAGGATGCTTTCAGAAAATATCTTGTTTCGCTCAATGAAACAAAGCCCGTTGTGCTGTGCGGCGATTTGAATGTTGCCCACGAGGAAATTGATTTAAAAAATCCAAAAACCAACCGCAAAAATGCGGGGTTTACCGATGAAGAAAGAGAAAAACTCTCAAAACTTCTTGAATGCGGATTTACCGATACCTACAGATTTTTTAATCCCGATAAAGAGGGCGTATATTCATGGTGGTCTTACCGATTTAAGGCGAGAGAGAAAAACGCGGGGTGGCGTATTGATTATTTTATTACCTCGTCATCGATTGATGACAAGCTCGTAGGTGCGGATATTCACACCGATGTTTTTGGCTCTGACCATTGTCCCGTAGAGCTTTTGGCAGATATTTAAAGCGCAATAAAGTTAATTTATCGCATTAGCGTATGCACCGATAAAGCATAAGCACTGAATTTTTGTCCATTTTGCCTATGACAAATTTTTGCAATATGTGGTATAATTTATTTAGGTTGTTGTACGGTGTGCCATCGGATTAAGTTCCGCCGGCAGACTGCACTTTCGTTTACAACAATTATTTATTGAATAGAAGAGAGTATGATTTTCCGATTTAAAACGGTTTATTATACGGATTAGTTTTGTGGAGGCAGATATTTTGGAACAGGAATTAACAAGATTCAGTGCGGGAGAAAAGGTTTTGTACAATGTAAACGGAGTATGTGAGATAACCGATATTACAGAAAAGGTTTTTAATAATACCGTTATCAGCTATTATGTTCTGAAACCCATAAATAACGGTGATTCAACTATTTTTGTGCCGGTTAACAACGAAAATCTTGTGAGCAAAATGAAAAGGCTTATGACTCAGTCGCAGATTGACGAGATAATAAGCTATGTGTCAGAGCAGGATGCACAGTGGAATGTCAACGATACAACGAGAAAAGAAGAATATAAAAATGCAATATCTCTCGGAAATATAAGGGAGATTCTTGTTTTGCTCAAATCGATCTGGATACACAGCCTTGTGCAAAGCAATAAGGGAAGAAAGCTTCATATTATGGATGAGGTATATCTACGTGAGGCTGAGAAAATTATAAGAGAAGAAATATCAACGGTAGTCGGGGTTGAACAGGACGATGTAATTCCGTATCTTAAAAACAGAATTTTAATTTAACACAGTAGTTTTTTTGTTTTTTATAAGTTCGGTGCGGTTTTAATGTATTGATGTTTTTATTTTATAAGAAGTTTTAATTTAATACGAGAATTAAACGAGCGGCAGCACAAAGCTGTCGCTTTATTTTTATTTCAAAACAACAAAATGAAGCTGCCCAGATACAGGACAGCTTCGCTTTTTACTTTATGTAGTTTTAAACGCTGTTACAAAATTTGTTTGTTATCAGAAATCAATTTCTAAATCGTAGTAGCAAGCCTTAAGAAGCTTTTCCATTTCTTCCTGGCTTGGCTGGCGTGGGTTGGAACCCGTGCAGGCGTCGCCGATGGCGTTTTTAGCGACTTCAGGAAGCTTCTCCATAAACTCTTTTTCATCAATGATGCTTTCGTCAGCCTTAACGCCGCCCTGACCGTAATTTTTGATAGCCTGCGGAATATCAAGCTGATCGTTCATGCTGCGAAGCTCTGCGATAAGTGCGTCAACAAGCTCTTCTGTTGTATTGCCCTTAAGGTCAATAAACTTTGCAATGCGCGCATAACGCTCGGCAGCAGTTGCGTCCTTAGAATTATATTTAATAACCTTAGGAAGATACATTGCATTTGCGCAGCCGTGAATAATGTGACCGCCTGTAAATGCCGCACCTGTTTTGTGAGCCATTGAGTGAACAATACCGAGCAAAGCGTTCGAGAATGCCATACCTGCGAGGCACTGTGCGTCGTGCATCTTAGCACGGCAAGCCATGTCGCCGTCGTAAGATTTTTTAAGATTTTCGTGAATCAACTTGATAGCGTGAAGTGCAAGTGCGTCGGTGTATTCACAGTTAAGCGTTGAAACAAACGCCTCAATAGCGTGAGTCATTGCGTCCATACCTGTGTGAGCCGTCAGCTTCTTGGGCATTGTTTCTGCAAGAGCAGGGTCAACAATGGCAACATCGGGAGTGATATTAAAGTCAGCAAGAGGATACTTGATTCCCTTTTTATAGTCAGTGATAACCGAGAAAGCGGTAACCTCTGTTGCCGTACCGGATGTTGACGGAATAGCGCAGAATTTAGCTTTTGTTCTGAGTTTTGGGAAGTTGAACGGTGTAATCAAATCCTCAAATGTTGTTTCGGGGTATTCATAGAAAGCCCACATTGCCTTTGCAGCGTCAATAGGTGAACCGCCGCCCATTGCAACAATCCAGTCGGGCTGGAATTCACGCATTGCGGCAGCACCCTTCATAACGGTTTCAACGGACGGGTCAGGCTCTACACCCTCAAAGAGCTGAACTTCCATTCCTGCTTCTTTCAAATAACCTACAGCCTTGTCAAGAAAACCAAAGCGTTTCATTGAGCCGCCTCCGACAACAACGATTGCCTTTTTTCCTTCCAAAGTCTTAAGGGTTGAAAGTGCATCTTCACCGTGGTAAAGGTCACGGGGTAAAGTAAATCTGTACATTATAATCTCCTCCAATATAGTAAAATTGGTCAACTTGTCTTTGACTAAGCTTATTATACCACTATAAAAGAGTAAAGTAAATGCTTAATAGGTAAAATATATGTGAAATTTTTGTGAAATATGCACTGACAGAGATGTATTTTATCAAATAGGACAATTTATTGCAATTAAAGGCCGTATGAATTGTCGTCGCCGTGTGCGAATTTTTTAACCGCTTCAACAAAAAGCTTTGATGCGGGATTGGACGAATTTTTGCCCCAAGCCATGACATATGCGATGTTAGTGTCGGTTTCGTCTATCGGGAAAATCTCCGTGTATTCGCTGGATGTAAACTGTGCGAGAGTTTGGGGGATAATCGACACACCCAGCCCCGACGATACGGATACGTACATTGAAACGATATCGTCATACGTGTGTTCGACTTTCGGAGAAATATGAAATGTACGAAACAAGTCCATAATTTCCATGTATATTATGGGGGATACGGATTCCGAAAGCAACAAAATCGTCTCTCCAGAAAGCTCGCTTAAACTTATGGATTTTTTTCCTTTGAATTTCGACCTTTTTGCCGTAACAATAACAAGAGATTCGTTGTGAGTAACAATTGATTCGATATTTGAGTTTTCGGGTACCATATCTCTGGGCATAAAGCAAAAATCAAAATCGTTTCCCGTAATAGCCTGATTTTTGTCGGCAGAGTCAATCTGTTTTACCTCAACGGAAATTCCGGGATATTTTTCACTGAAATCGGAAATGCATTTTGACGGAAAGCTAAGCGATGTAACATCGCAGCCAAGGGCGATTTTGCCCTGCCCGCCGTCGTGCATTTGCTTTATAACGGTTTTTGCTTTTTTGAGTGTTTCTACAATTTCGATAGCGTAAGGCAAAAGTGTTTTACCCTCGTTTGTGATTATGACATCTCTGTGAGACCGTGTAAAAAGCTGCACATCAAATTCCTTTTCAAGGTCGCTGATGTATCTGCTCACCGTTGACTGCGAAAGGTAATTTCTGCGGGCAGCCTCCGAAAAATTCAGGGTCTGTGCAACAGAAATAAAGCAGTTTAGTTGATTTATATCCATATTTGTTCTCACCTTTCATAAGATATAGCCGCAGTTATGCAGAATTGTAAAAAAACTCCCTAAATAAAGGCGTTTTTGCATTACGACAGATGTTGAATTAACCGTATAATTTTGATATAATCCAAGTATAGCATAATAGTATGCAAAATGTAAATAACTATTTTAACTTACGACAGGAGCTTGTTTATGAAAAAAATTGTAATCACGGGAATGGGTGCCGTTACACCTGTTGGAATCGGCGTAGAAACTTACTGGAAAAATATTACATCCGGCCTTTCGGGTATTGATACTATAAAGACTTTTGACCCGAGCGAGCTTGCGGTACAAATTGCCGGAGAAGTTAAAAACTTTAATCCGTCGGATTACCTTCCTAAGGATTTGATAAGAAAAACAGATCCGTTTATGCAATACGCATACATTGCGGCCGAAGAGGCACTAAAGCAGAGCGGACTTGAGATAAACCCTCAAAGAACAGGTATTGTAATGGGCACGGCAATGAGCGGAATCGCAACAATTGCATTTACGCAGGAAGCCCTTTCAGGGGCGTCTCACAAAAAGGTGGGACCAAGATTTATTCCGAAGATACTCGGAAATATAGCGGCAGCAAACATAGCAATAGATTATAACATACAGGGACCGAGCTTTACGGTAAGTACTGCCTGCTCATCGGGCGGCGACGCAATCAACACCGCTTGTATGTGCATGGAAACGGGCAAAGCCGATGTGATGCTTGCGGTAGGTGCGGAATCCGTACTTTGTCCGCTTGTTATTTATTCTCTTGCAAATGCAAAGGCGTTGTCAAGGAGAAACGACAGTCCCTCAAGTGCAAGCAGACCGTTTGATATTACCCGTGACGGTTTTGTAATCGGCGAGGGCGGAGGAGCTTTGATTCTTGAAACCGAGGAGCACGCACTTGCAAGGGGTGCAAAAATACTCGGTGAAATCAAGGGATGCGGCAACACGGGAGATGCGTATCATGTTACTGCACCTCACCCCGACGGAAGAGGTGCCACGGCATGTATGCTGCAGGCTATTGAAGAAGCAGGAATAAAAGCGGAAGAAATCGGATATATTAATGCACACGGTACAGCGACAAATAAGGGCGATTCTGTAGAAGCTTCTGCAATTAAAAAGGTTTTTAAAGGGAAACTTCCTTATGTAAGCTCAACCAAGGGTGCTACGGGACATATGATGGGTGCAGGCGGAATTACCGAGACAATAACCTGCATAAAAGCCATTGAAACAGGAATTATACCTCCGACAATAAACTTAAATGAAGTTGATCCCGAATGTGCGGGAATTGATTTTGTTGCCAACACCGCCAAAAAAGCTGAAATAAAATACGCTATGTCTAACGCATTCGGTTTCGGCGGACAGAATTCGAGTATTATAGTCGGAAAATATAATTAATTTGTATATTAGTTAGTTGTTCGTAAAGAAAGAGAGGAACAAAATGGAGCTGACATATGATAGCAAAATGTTCAAAGAAACATTTGAAAGTGAATTTACCTGGCTTAACGGATTTATGAGAAATGTAAGGCGTTTCGGCGGCAAGAATGCAGTTATTGACCCTGCGGCAGATAAATTTTGGACATATACCGAGCTTAACCGCGATGCAAACAGGCTTGCAAACGTACTTAAGGCGAGCGGTGTTAAAAAGTACGATATAATATTTATGCAGCTTTTTAATTGCCCGCAGTTTTTATTCGGCTATATTGCCGCTCAAAAAATCGGTGCAATCTGCAATCCGTCAAATTTTAATTTGTCTGCGGGCGAAACCGCCGAGATTATAAATCACAATAAACCTAAGGTTTATATTTACGATGCCGAAATTGCCGAAACTGCCGTGAAAGCATTGTCGCTGTCGGTTCACAAGCCTGAAACTGTAATTGCGGTAAATAATTTTGCAAAAGAATTTGAACTGCCGAGCGGTCATATTCTCTACGAGGATTATGTAAAGGACGCTTCCTGCGACAATCCTCCGATTGATTTTAATCCCCATATTTACGATGAAATCGTCAGACTTCAGACATCGGGCACAACGGGTACGCCGAAGGGAGTGCCGCTTAACAACATCAACGAGGTGTTGTCTGCTCATGATGTAATCATGCATTTCCCTCTTAATCACACCGATGTCACAATGAATATGACGCCGTGGTTCCACAGGGGAGGACTGCATTCGGGAGGACCTACGCCGACTTTGTATGCAGGCGGGTCGATGGTTATCCTCCGTACGTTTAACCCAAAGCTTTGTATAGAATATGTTGAAAAATATTCAATAACATTTATGACGGGTGTGCCGTCCGTACTTTCTCTGCTTGCAAGCAGACAGGAAAAGCATCCCCGTGATATATCGACATTAAAGGGTATAATAACAATGGGAAGTCCTCTTGAAAAGGAGGCGTGTATTCGCTTTCAGCGTGTACTTACCAAAAATATTTTTAACGGCTACGGAACTACCGAATCGTTTTGGAATACTTTTCTCCGTCCTTTTGATTTGCCCGAAATGGCAGGAACGGCCGGCCGTTCCTGTACGGACGACGAGGTGAGAATCGTAAAGCTGTATGACGACAAAAAGGCGGAGCCTGACGATTTAGTACCGTTCGACAACAAAACGGAGGGCGAAATAATAATAAAATCCCCCGCAAAATCAACCTATTGCTATGCGGGCAACGAGCAAGCGACAAAGGAGAAATTTTACAAGGGGTGGATGTACACGGGAGATATAGGCATTTGGGATGACAGACAGTTTATCACAGTTGCAGGCAGAAAAGACGATATGATAATAAGCAAGGGCGAAAATATTTATCCTGCCAGAATCGAGGAGGTTTTAAACCGCCATCCGAAGGTTTCGGAATGTATAGTCACGGGTGTTCCCGACAGCACAAGGGGAGAGTGCGTTGCCGCGTATGTTATACCGCAGGATGATACCCTTACCGTTGCCGAGCTTATTAAATACTGTGCAAATTCCCCGTATATATCAAAGTATCAGGCACCACGCTATTATCGCTTTGTAGAGGAACTGCCCCATACTGCAACAGGCAAAAAACAGCATTACATTATAAAAAAGCAGGCTCAAAAAGACTTAAAGGAAGGGCTTTTGCTTAAAAAATAAAGAGGTATTTATGATTGAAAAAAATTATACAAGATGTGCGGCTTATTATGAAACCGACCAGATGGGCATAGTGCATCACACGAATCACATCAGGTATTTTGAAGAGGCCAGAGTAGATTTTATGCATAAAATTGGATGCGATGTAAAAGAACTCGAACAAAACGGAATTTATATTCCCAACATAGACGCCTATGCAAAATATAAAAAGCCTATAAGATTCAGCGACAAATTTTATGTAGAGGTAAAGCTCGCTCAGTTTAACGGCACTAAGATGCATTATGAGTACACCGTGCGTTTGTGTGAAAATGATGAAATAGCTTCAACTGGTTACACAACACATTGCTTTGTTGACGATAATTTCAAACCTTTTAATTTAAAAAGGAAATTTCCCGTTTATTTTAAACGCTTGACTGAAAGTATGTCATGATAAAAAATACCCGTCCGATTATCGGACGGGTATTTTAAATATGTGTTGTTTAAAATAAATCTGAGCTTTAAACTAAAATATCAGTTCATTTCCCAGTTGTGCCAAACATTCTGGATATCGTCGTTATCTTCAAACATATCAAGCATTTTTTGCATCTTTGTTGCAACTTCTTCGTCTTCAATCTTTGTGTATGTACTCGGCACCATTTCAAGCTCAGCCGAAGCGAACGCATATCCGAGTTTTTCAAGGTCATCTCTGACAGCCGAGAAATCCTCGGGTTCCGTGTAGATTGTGAATATATCGTCATCTGCCTCAAAGTCAGATGCACCGCATTCAAGGGCGTCGCTCATTACGGTGTCCTCGTCTTTTTCAAGATCCTCACGCTCGATTACAAGAACTCCCTTTTGTGAGAACATAAAGCTTACACAGCCCTGTGTACCCATATTTCCTCCGAATTTGTCAAAGTAATGTCTTACTTCGCCTGCCGTTCTGTTTCTGTTATCAGTAAGAGCCTCTACAATAACGGCTACTCCGCTCGGACCGTAGCCCTCATATGTAACTGCCTCGTAATTTGTAGAATCATTATCGTTAGCAGCCTTTTTAATAATACGCTCAATGTTGTCGTTGGGGACATTTGCTGCCTTTGCCTTTGCGATGCAGTCCTTGAGCTTTGAGTTTACACTCGGGTCTGCACTGCCGCCTTCCTTTATGGCAACAATAAGCTCTCTGCCGATTTTAGTAAAGACCTT
The DNA here is from genome assembly GCA_944412525.1 of uncultured Ruminococcus sp. Lineage (GTDB taxonomy): Bacteria > Bacillota > Clostridia > Oscillospirales > Acutalibacteraceae > Ruminococcoides. The sequence goes on from CALYBM010000125.1 coordinate 8,877, forward strand.
TGCTCTTGCAGCATCGTTTTTGCCTTTTTTCTGCTTAATCGTACTCCATTTGTTATGTCCTGACATAAAATTCATTCCTTTTTATAAAGTAAATCATCTTTTTTAGTATATCATAAGCCTTTATTATATGTAAATAAAAAAAGTTATTACAGTTTTGTAATAACTCCATTGTAAAAAATCTATAATAGTGGTATAATACCATATCGAGGAATAATCAATATTTCTGAGGTTTTGAAAGGAAGTAAAAAGATGATAAAGTCAATGACGGGATTCGGCCGATGTGAAATGCAGCTAAACGGCCGCGAAATATCCGTTGAAATAAAAAGCGTAAATCACCGTTATTTTGAATTTTCCTGCCGCACTCCTCGCGGCTACGGATTCCTTGACGACAAGCTGAAAAGTTTTGTTAATTCAATGGTATCAAGAGGAAAAATCGATATGTTTGTCACGGTAGGTGCAAGCGACGAGGTGCCGTGTGAAGTAACCGTAAATCATCCGCTTGTTTCGGGCTACATAAATGCCATGAAAGAAATCCGCGACACATACGGTATAACTGATGATATATCGGTTGTTTCGGTATCACGCTTTCCCGATGTTTTTACGGTGCATAAGCCGGTTGAGGATGAGGAGCAAATAACGAACGATGTTTTAAAAGCCGCAGATACTGCTTTAAAATCTTTCATATCAATGCGTGAAGCTGAGGGCGAAAAAATGAAAGCTGACATTTTAGGCCGTGCAAAAACGATTCTTTCAATCGTAGATGAGATTGATGAGCGTTCTGAGCAAACCGTAAAGGAATATGAAGAACGCCTGCTTGAAAGAATTAAACAGACGCTTGAAAATTATCAGGTTGAAATTGACGAGCAGCGGGTTTTGACGGAAGTTGCGGTGTTCTCCGATAAGGTGGCGGTTGCCGAAGAAACCGTAAGACTAAGAAGTCACTTTGAGCAGCTTGAAATCTTTCTTGAGTGCGACGAGCCTGTGGGCAGAAAAATCGACTTTATAATTCAGGAGATGAACCGAGAGGCAAACACCATCGGCTCAAAGGTGTCTGACGCGGTTCTTGCTCACAAGGTTGTTGATATAAAAAGCGAGATAGAAAAAATCCGCGAGCAGGTACAAAATATTGAGTAGGTGAGAGTATGAAGCTTATTAATATCGGTTTCGGCAATCTCGTAAGCTTTGATAAGGTTATTGCAGTTGTCGCACCTGTTTCCGCCCCTGTCAAAAGGATAGTTCAGGAGGCAAAGGCGGACGGAATGTTAATCGACGCCACCTGCGGCAGAAAATGCAAGGCTGTGTTGATTACGGACAGCAACCATGTTGTGCTGTCTGCAATATCCTGTGAGGCCATTCAGAACAGAAGCGAAGAAAGCGAGGGTCAAAAAGATGAGCAGTAAAAAGGGAATACTTGTTTTATACACAGGTTGCTCGGGTGTCGGCAAAGGCACGATAATGCAGGAAATTTTAAAGCGTGACAAAAATGTAAGATTGTCAGTTTCCAACACTACCCGTCCTCCCAGAAAATGCGAGATTGACGGCGTGCACTACAACTTTGTTACAGAGGAGCAGTTTAAAGATCTAATTGACCGCGACGGTTACCTTGAGTACGCACAGTATTGCGGCAACTATTACGGAACGCCAAAAAAACAGGTTGAGGATATGCTGAGTCAGGGCTATGATGTTTTTCTTGAAATCGAGGTCTGCGGAGGACTTCAGATAATGGAGAAATTCCCCGATATCCTAAGCATATTTATCCTGCCCCCTTCAATGGAGGTTTTGGAACAAAGGCTGAGAAGCAGGGGAACAGAAGACGAAGAAACCATTTTAAAACGCCTCGGAGAAGCCAAAAAAGAGCTCGGCTACAAAGACAGATACAAGTATAATGTAGTCAACGACGAGCTTGATAAGGCTGTTGATGAGGTGCTTGATATTTTGGTAAATGAAAAATCAAAAGTATGACAGGTTTATATCGCTGTGTAAACGCACAGATTAAAACAAATAAAGATTTAATATATTTTAAGGAGAATTATTATGCACAGAGTAAATGTTGATGAATTATTTAACGGTATGCAGAGCAAATACGCACTTGTTGTAGGTGTTTCAAAAAGAGCAAGAGAGATTACTCAGTATTTTGAGGACGAAAAAATCGTAACGGAAGATAAGCCCGTTCTTCTGGCAATCGAGGAGATTAAAAACCATAAGTTAAACCTCTTAGAGCCGGACGACGATGAGCTCTGATTTAGTTGCAAGGGTAGCTGTAGAAAATAAGGCATATTCCTTTGACAAGCCCTTTGACTACCTTGTGCCTTATAAGCTTGCAAACCGCTGCAAGGCGGGAATGCGTGTGCTTGTGCCGTTCGGCAGGGGAAATAAAAAGCGTCAGGGTGTTATCTTGGATGTTTTATACTTGCAAAATAACGGACTTAAATCTTTGATTTGCCTGCTTGATGACGAGCCTGTGCTGTCAGAGGAAATGATAAAAACCGCTGAATTTATAAGCGAACATTGTTTTTGCACACTGTACGAGGCGGTAAAAACCATGCTCCCGGCAGGCATAAACTACAAGGTTACTTCCGTTTACGGGGCAAACGAAATTTCCGATGACGCACGGTCTTTGTTAAGCGATGAGCAAAGGCGCATTTATGATTACCTCTTTTTAAAGAGAAAGCCCGTTAAGTCCGATATAATTTTAGATGCGTTCGGATATTCCGATACGGAAATTCTTGACAAGCTTGCGTCAAACGGTATTCTCTACAAATCAGACAGAGCATATCGGCGTGTGTCCGACGCGGTTACCAAGATGGCTGCCGTAAACACGGGTGTAGATATTTCAAAAATCAAGCTTACCGAAAAACAAAAGCGTGTGGCAGAGCTTATTGAAATGTCAGGCGGAGTTTCGGTCAAGGAAATTTTGTATTTTACGGGAGTGTCAAACTCTGTGATTGACTCTCTTTATAAAAAGGGAGTAATTCATTTTTATGACGAAGAGGTTTTTCGCATAGAAAAGCGTGTAGCCGACAAAAAAGCCCCTGAAATTATCCTTTCCGAGCAACAGCAAAAGGCGTGTGATTCACTCTATCGTGAATACAAGGATTCAAAGCCTCATACGAGTCTGCTCTACGGAGTTACGGGTTCGGGCAAGACGAGCGTATTTATCAAACTGATTGAAAGAGTGATTGACGACAATCGGGGAATAATCGTAATGGTGCCCGAAATTTCACTGACGCCGCAGTTTGTGTCGCAGTTTTCACAGCGTTTCGGCGATAAAATTGCGGTGTTTCACAGCGCTCTTTCTTTAGGTGAAAGACTTGATGAATACAAGAGGGTCAAAAAAGGTCTTGCAAAAATCGCAATCGGCACAAGAAGCGCCGTTTTTGCGCCTTTTGAAAATATCGGACTTATAATTATGGACGAGGAGCAGGAGTACAGCTACAAATCCGAAAGCTCTCCGCGTTACCACGCACGAGAAGTTGCAAAATTCAGGTGTGCAAAAAACAACGCACTTCTTGTTTTAAGCTCGGCAACTCCGAGTGTAGAAACCTTTTATTACGCAAATAACAGCAGGTATTCGCTTTATACGCTGTCAAGCCGCTACGGTGAGGCACAGCTTCCCAAGGTGATTACAGCCGATATGAATACAGAAGTACAAAACGGCAACACAACGGGATTTTCCGAGGTGCTGCTTGAAAACCTGAATTACAATCTTGAGCACCATAAGCAGTCGATTCTCCTGCTCAACAGGAGAGGGCACAACACATTTGCCACCTGCCGAACCTGCGGTGAGCCTGTTACCTGTCCGAACTGCTCTATTTCGCTTACCTATCACAGTGCAAACAACAGAATGATGTGTCACTATTGCGGTTATTCGGTGCCCGCTCTTGATGAATGCCCAAACTGCCACAGCAAGTCGCTTCGCTTCGGCGGCGCGGGTACCCAAAAGGCGGAAAGCGATATTTCCGTCATTTTCCCCGACGCGAGGATACTTCGTATGGATACTGACGTCGTGTCGTCAAAATCATCTTATGAAAAGATGATAAGTGCATTCGCGAACGGTGAGTACGATATACTTGTCGGCACTCAGATGGTTGCAAAGGGTCTTAACTTCCCGAATGTAACGCTTGTAGGTGTGCTTAATGCCGACCAAATGCTTTATGCCGATGATTACAGAAGCTACGAGAGGTCATTTTCGCTGCTAACACAGGTTGTCGGCAGAAGCGGCAGAGGCTCAAGCAAGGGCATAGCTGTTATTCAGTCTTATACGCCCGACAATCTTATAATCGCAATGGCGGCAAAACAGGATTATGACACATTTTATAATACCGAAATCAAAGTTAGACAGGCAATGCTTTATCCGCCGTTTGCCGATATTTGTCTTATCGGTTTTGTCGGCGAAAACCAGTCGCAGACGCTCAGGGCGGCAAACGCGTTTTTAAGTTCGTTTATCAGCCTTGCAAAAACCGATTACCCAAACCTGCCGTTGCGTGTTTTGGGACCGTCGCCTGCTCTTGTTGTAAAGGTAAGTAATAAATTCAGATATAAATTGATTATAAAGTGTAAAAATAACCGTGAATTCAGAAAAATGCTTTCAACACTGCTTGTGCAGTTTGGCAAAAACAGGGAATTTGCGTCAATCACCGCATATGCCGATATGAATTCACTTGTATGCTGACGAAGGGAAGAATAAAAATGGCAATCAGACAAATTGTTAAAGAGGGCGACGATATCCTCACAAAAAAATGCAGAACGGTAGAAAAGTTTGACGCGAAGCTTGCCGCTTTGATTGACGATATGATTGAAACTTTGCACCTCGCAAAGGGTGCGGGTCTTGCCGCACCTCAGGTAGGAATACTTCGCAGAGTCGTTGTAATTGATATCGGACAGGGTGTAATTGAGCTTGTAAACCCTAAAATCATCGCTTACAGCGGTGAGCAGAAAACTCTTGAGGGCTGTCTTTCCTGCCCCGGAGAGTGGGGATACACCTGCCGCCCTGATTATGTTAAGGTAAAGGCTCAAAGCAGAGACGGCAAGGAGTTTACAATAGAGGGAAGAGGCTTGCTTGCAAAGGCGTTTTGTCATGAGATTGACCACCTTGAAGGAATCATATTTAAGCAAAAGGCTTACAGAATGTTAACTCCCAAGGAGATTGAGGAGCTTGACATATAACAATATCCATTGCCCTTGCAGGGATTTATAAGCAGGTGAAATTATGAAGATAATATATATGGGTACGCCCGATTTTGCGGTTCCCGCATTAAAAGCGCTGGCTGATTCAAACCACGAGGTTTGTGCTGTTTTTACTCAGCCCGATAAGCCCAGAGGAAGAAAGATGATTATGACGCCGCCCGATGTCAAGGTGTGCGCACAGTCGCTTGGGATTCCCGTTTATCAGCCCGATTCGCTGAAAAATGCTGATTCGTTTGAAATAATCAAAAGTTATTCCCCCGACGCAATCGTTGTTGCGGCTTACGGAAAAATTTTGCCCCAGGCAGTTTTAAAAGCGCCGAGGTACGGCTGTATCAATATCCACGGTTCGCTTCTTCCAAAATACAGGGGAGCTGCGCCGATACAGCAATCTGTGTTAAACGGCGACAAAGTAACGGGTGTTACAACTATGCTTATGGATGTCGGACTTGACACAGGCGATATTTTGTTAACGCGCGAAACCGAAATCGGCGAAAACGAAACATCGGGAGAGCTTTTTGACAGGCTTGCTCTTTTGGGCGGAGAGCTTATTTTAAAAACTCTTTCAATGCTCGAAAAAGGAGAAATAACTCCCAAAAAGCAGGATGAAAGTCTTGCAACCCACACTTCAAAGATTGACAAAACATTTTGCCCCATTGATTTTTCAAAATCCGCTTTTGAGGTTCACAACAAGGTAAGAGGTCTCAATCCGTGGCCTGTTGCTTTAACTCAAATATCGGGCAAAACAGTCAAAATTTATTCAACACGAATTTGTGATAAAAAGGGCAAAATCGGAGAAATTATAAGTATAAAGCCGTTTGTGGTAGCCTGCGGGGAAAACTCCGTCGAGATTGTTGAGCTTCAGCCCGAGGGCAAAAAGCGAATGAAAGCGGACGCATTTCTTGCAGGTCACAAGCTTAAGATAGGCGATATTATCGGATAGGAGGCTTGAAAATGGTATGGTTTTACGGATTTGACTGGACATATTTTGCTTTTATAATACCGTGCGTTATAATAACGCTTATTTGTCAGATTAATGTACAGTCAACATTTTCAAAGTATTCAAAAATCAGAAATTCACGCAATATGACAGGTGCTCAGGCTGCCGAGTATGTTCTTCGTCACAACTCGGTTACGGGTGTTAGAATAGAGCGTGTTTCTGGAAATCTCACCGACCATTTTGACCCGAGAACAAATGTAATCAGATTGTCGGATTCCGTGTACAACAGTACATCAGTTGCAGCGGTGGGAGTTGCCTGTCACGAGGCAGGTCACGCCGTTCAGCACGCACAGGGTTATCTGCCGAATAAAATAAGAGGTTTTATACTTCCTTTTGCTCAGATAGGTTCTCAGTTAGGCTGGATTTTAATCTTGATCGGACTTATTTTTACGGCTAAGGTTGGCTATGTTATGCTCTATATCGGCATCATTCTGTTTTCACTTTCCGTACTGTTTACGGTTGCAACTTTGCCTGTGGAATTTAATGCCTCAAAAAGGGCTCTTGAATGTATACGCGATACCGACCTGCTCGGAGCAGATGAGTACAACGGTGCAAAGCGTACGCTTCAGGCTGCCGCATTGACATATGTTGCAGCGGCACTTACTGCGATTATGCAGCTTTTAAGGCTTATTTTGATTGCACGCAGAAGAAACTGACGGATATCATTTAAGACGGCGATACGGGACTGAATGTAATGCCGCAAAAATTTGATTTGGAGTGCTGAAATGTCAAACCCCAGAAATATTGCATTTAATATACTGATGAAAATTGAACAGGACAAAGCGTATTCAAATATAGCAATTAATAATGCTATAAAAGAAAATAAGCTTTCGGGGCTTGACAGCTCATTTTTATCGGCGCTTGTTTACGGAGTGCTTGAGCGTAAAATAACGCTTGATTATATAATTAAGCAGTATTCTAAAATTCCGCTAAGGAAAATTGAGATTAAAACCAAAACCATATTAAGACTCGGAATTCTTCAGCTTGTGTTTATGGATAAGATTCCCGGAAGCGCGGCGGTAAACGAGAGCGTAAAGCTTGCAAAAAAGCATGGACTTTTAAAGTCGTCTGGATTTATTAACGGAATTTTGAGAAGCATTTCGAGGGCAGACAAAAAATATGACCTGCCTGATAAATCCAATGTTTTATTATATTATTCGGTAAAATACTCTGTCCCCGAAAGTCTTGCTCAGTTATGGATTGATTCCTACGGTGATGAAAACGCCGAAAAACTGCTCTGTTCGCTTTGCGGCAGACCTAAAATCTGCGCAAGGGTAAATACGCTGAAAACAGACAAAGCAAGTTTGATTTCAGAGCTTTCCTCAGAATCCGTAAAGGTAAATGAAGTGCCTTTTCTTGAAAACTCACTTATTTTGAGCGACACAGGTTCTGTAGAAAAGTTATCGGCATATAAATCGGGTAAGTTTCATATTCAGGATCTGTCGTCACAGCTTTGCGTAGATTTTCTTTGCCCAAAGCAAAGGGAAATAATGCTTGATATTTGCGCAGCTCCCGGAGGCAAGTCCTTTACGGCGGCAGAGTATATGAGGGACAGGGGCAGAATTTTTTCCTGTGATTTATACGACCACAAGCTCAAATTAATTTCCAACGGTGCGAAAAGGCTTGGTATAACATCTATAGTAACGCTAAAGCGTGACGCTGCAAAGGCGGAAATGCCGTTGCCGCTTGCAGATAAAATTTTGTGCGATGTTCCGTGCAGCGGACTTGGGATTTTATCACGCAAGCCTGAAATTCGATACAAGGATAATCTTATATCTGAAGATTTGCCGAAGCTTCAATACAAAATACTTTGCAACAGTGCAAAATATCTTGCTAACGGAGGAAGGCTTGTTTACTCCACCTGTACGCTCAATCCTGCCGAGAACAACGATAATGCCCGTCGTTTTTTAGATGAGCATCCTGATTTTTACGGTATAAGCATAAAGTTGCCCGAAGGCGTATCAAGGGCTTTTGATGAAAACGATTATGAGTTGACGCTTATGCCTCACACGGCGCACACCGACGGATTTTACATAGCTGTATTCGGAAAGAAGGGCTGAATTTGCTTATTGACATAAAATCTCTAAATAATGAAGAACTCGAAAATTTTATAGTTAAGGGTGGATTTCCGAGATTTCGTGCAAAGCAGGTTCGTCAATGGCTGTCAAAATCTGTTGAGAGTTTTGATGAGATGATGAATATTCCTAAGTCCTTAAAAGACTTTTTGGCGTCAAGTTGTTACATTTCTGTTGCAAATATTGAAAAAAAACTCATTTCAAGGTATGATAAAACGGTAAAGTATCTTTTTTCCTTTTCCGACGGCGAATGTGTGGAATCTGTGTTGATGTGCTATAAGCACGGTTGGTCCATTTGTATTTCCACCCAGGTTGGGTGTAAAATGGGTTGTACATTCTGTGCCACGGGCAAAAGCGGCTTTTCAAGAAGCCTTGCACCGTCTGAGATGCTGGCACAAATTGAGTCGGCTCAAAAGGATATGGATATTAAAATATCAAATGTAGTGCTTATGGGAATGGGTGAGCCTCTTGATAACTTTGAAAATGTTGTAAAGTTTATAAGGCTTGCGTCATCTCCGACGGGGCTTAACATCGGAATGAGGCATATAACGCTGTCAACCTGCGGAATTGTTCCGAAAATCTATGAGCTTGCTAATGAGCACCTGCCTATAACGCTTTCGGTATCTCTTCATGCCCCCAACGATGAAATCAGGCAAAAGACCATGCCGATTGCAAAAAAATATTCTATAAACGAGCTTTTAAAGGCGTGCAAAGATTATTTTGACACGACGGGCAGAAGAGTAACATTTGAATATTCAATGATAAGCGGAGTAAACGACAGTGATCAAAATGCAAAAGAACTTGCAAAAAGGCTTGAGGGCATGAACTGTCATGTAAATCTCATCCCCGTCAATACGGTTGAGGGAACGGGATACATAAAAAGCAATATAAAAAGACAGCAGTCTTTTATAGATATACTTGCCGAAAAAAACATTGCGGCAACGGTAAGGCGAACCCTCGGAAGCGATATAAATGCGTCCTGCGGCCAGCTAAAACGAAAATATCAAAACGAAGGAGGTAAATAACTTGGAAGTGTTCAGCAAAAGTGATGTCGGACTTGTCAGAAGTCAAAATCAAGACGATTTTCGCTTCGGAGTTATTTCTCCAAGCTGTGCTTGGGCAGTGGTATGTGACGGTATGGGAGGAGCTAACGGCGGCAACATTGCCAGTGCCACCGCCGTGGAATACATCAGCACGAAGATTACCGACCTGTATAAGGATGATATGACAAAGGAACAGATCGGAGAGCTGATGGCGGAGATAGTTGTCAACGCCAATATGAAAATATTTGAGCTGTCAACAAACGACCCTGAACTTGCGGGAATGGGAACTACCTGTGAATTTGTATTTGTAAAAGATACGACCGTTCATGTTGTTCATGTAGGCGACAGCCGTACATATGCAATAAGAGGCGGCAAGATAAAACAGCTTACGGAGGACCATTCTGTTGTACAGGAAATGGTAAGAAGAGGCGAGCTTACCTATGAGCAGGCACAAAATCATCCCAATAAAAACTTTATTACAAGGGCACTCGGAATAAAGCCATATGTAAGACTTGATTATATAGAGGCAAACTTTATATACGGCGATGTACTCTTGATTTGTACCGACGGACTTTCAAACTGTGTTACGACAGGCGATATGGTAAAAATCTGTCACGAAAACAGAGGAGAAGGGCTTGTTACAAAGCTTGTTGACCGTGCAAAGGACGGCGGCGGAAGTGATAATATTACCGTTACGGTTATTTATTAATTGATTGGAGTGAATCTTTTGGATAAATATATTGGCAAAAGACTTGACGGCCGTTATGAAATTCACGAACTGATAGGCGTCGGCGGTATGGCTAATGTTTACCGATGCACAGATACTGTTGACGACAGGGAAGTAGCGATAAAAATTCTAAAGGATGAGTATCTTAACAACGAAGAATTTATAAGACGGTTCAAAAACGAATCCAAAGCTATTGCAATGCTTTCTCATCCTAATATAGTTAAGGTTTACGATGTAAGCTTCGGCGATATGATACAGTACATTGTAATGGAATATATCGACGGAATTACACTCAAGGAGTATATCGACAGGCAGGGAATTATAGAGTGGAAAGATGCATTGCATCTTACAACACAGATACTCAAGGCTTTGCAGCATGCTCACGAGTGCGGTATCGTTCACCGTGATATAAAGCCTCAGAATATTATGCTTTTGCAGGACGGAACTATCAAAGTGACCGACTTCGGTATCGCAAGGTTCTCCGACAAGTCCACTCGCACAATGACCGATCAGGCTATCGGTTCTGTTCATTACATCGCACCCGAACAGGCAAGAGGAGATGTTACCGACGGTAAAAGCGACATCTATTCGGTCGGTGTAATGCTCTATGAAATGCTTACAGGCAAGCTTCCATTTGACGGAGAAAGTGCTGTTTCCGTTGCATTGATGCAGCTTCAGTCAACGCCGAAGCGTCCCCGTGAGGTCAATCCCGGAATTCCTATAGGACTTGAGCAGATTACAATGAAAGCGATGCAGAAACAGCCGTCCGCAAGATACAAGTCTGCGGCGGAAATGCTCAGCGACATTGAACGCTTCAGATTAAATCCGTCGATAGTTTTTGATTACGGCGAGTCGTTTGTTGACAATCAGCCGACAAAGTTTGTCGGTTCACTAAAGGACAGAAACGGCGGAGAAACTAAAATAATAAACAAGCCGAATAACAACTCATCTCAAAAGGCAGACGGGACTGATGATGAAGATTACATTAAGCAGCATAAGCCGGCATATTATGTTATAAAGGGAATTTTGTTTGCTGCCGTAATTGTGTGTGTTGTCTTTTTCTCACTTGCAATGTTCAGAGGCTGCAATTCCGCACAGGCAAAGGATGTTGAAGTCCCCAATTTTGTCGGAAAGACTATTGTTGAGGCAAAAGAGGACAATCCGAACAATTTCCAATTTGAAATCAAGAGTGAGTATGATGAGTCCAAGGAGATAGGCGTAATTTTAGAGCAGGAGCCTGCCGCAAATTCGATGAAAGTAAAAACGGGCTCAACCATAACGCTTACCGTCAACGGCACCGATACGGAGGTTTCCGTTCCGTTTGTGACTAACTATGCGGAAAAAGATGCTATTGAGCTTATTAAATCCAAGAACCTCATGACTGAGGTTGTCTATGTTGAAAACGCAAAGACACCCAAGGGCTATACTATAGAAACTTTCCCAAAGGCAGGAGTTAAAACCACAATCGGTTCAACTGTTTACATCTACATCGCAAACGGTGAGAGAGCAGAACAGGTTGAGATTCCGTCCGTTGAGGGACTTACACTGTCAAATGCAAAGACTCAGCTTGAACAGCTCGGTCTGACTGTCGAAACACAGTATGACGATGAGAGCAAAGAACCGAAAGATACAGTGCTGGGACTTTCACCTTTGCAATACGGAAAGGTTGACAAGGGAACTGTGGTAACTCTTACCGTAAGCTCCGGAAAGGGCGACAAGAATACGGTAAATATCTATGTAGATTTGCCGACCAATACCGATGAATCAGTTGATATGACGGTAATTATAGACGGAGTGGTTGATCCGCAGTATTCAAAGACGCTTGTTCCCATGTATAACAGAACCTGTACGCTTGAAATTACCGGATCGGGTACATCGACTGTTGTTGTACAGCTTAACGGATCGGCTTACCGTGAATACAGCATTGATTTTTCAACATCATCGGTAACAACGACTGCAACTTATGACTTTATTACAGATACAACAGAGCCGGAACCCACCGAGGATATTGTGACAACCGAACCGACTTACTATCCTCCTGATTATGAGTATCCGACAGATGCTCACGATCCTACGGGAGCTGTTGACAACGGGTTTTGATAATGATTAAGCGTACACTAAACGGCATATTGATTAAGGCCGTCGGCGGATTTTATTATGTGCTTTGTGACGGCATAAAATATGAGTGTAAAGCGAGGGGGAGCTTTCGCAAAAGCGGAAATTCCCCCGTCGTGGGCGACCGTGTGACAATATCCGTGCCCGATGACGGATATGCTTCTATTGAGGCAATATCTCCCAGACGCAACAAGCTGAAAAGACCTGCTCTTGCAAATGTTGATGTTTTGATAATTGTTTGTTCAACCGTTGACCCCGAGCCTAACTTTACCGTTATTGACAAGATGACGGCGGCCGCAATAAACAGCAATATGACACCCGTGATTGTTGTATCAAAAAACGACCTGAAATCAGGAGATGAAATCGCAGCGATTTATAAAAACTCGGGCTTTCCCGTGTTTCTTTGCTCGACGGAAGAAGATGATGAGTCTGAAAGGATTAAAAACTACCTCAAGGGCAAAACAGCGGCTTTTACGGGAAACAGCGGGGTAGGTAAGTCAACGCTTATAAACAGGATTTTTCCTCAGCTACAACTTCAAACAGGTCAAATCAGCAAAAAGCTCGGTCGGGGAAGACACACTACGAGAGCGGTTGAGCTGTTTGAAATTGACGGATGTTTTGTAGCCGATACGCCGGGATTTTCCACGGTTGATTTGCAGAGATATGAAATTATAGACAAAACTCAGCTTCAATACTGTTTTCCTGAGTTTGAAAAGTATATAGGCAAATGTAAATTTACCTCTTGTTCTCATACCTGCGAGAAGGGATGCAGGATTTTGCAGGCCGTGCAGGACGGCGATATTGAGCCTTCGCGCCACAAGAGCTATGTTTCTATGTACAACGAGGTAAAGGATATTAAACTTTGGGAGCATCGCTGACTGAATTAAAGAGGAGATACAATGCGTTGTGTGATAATCTCGGGATCGCCGCAGACAAATTCCGATTTTTTAAAGCAAGCAATAAGAAGTGACGATTATATTATTTGTGCCGACAGCGGTTACAGGTATTCTCAGCTTGCGAATATTAAGCCCGATTTGATTGTGGGGGATTTTGATTCATTCAAAGGAAAACTCCCCGACTCTGTACAGACAGTCAGGTTAAAGCCCGAAAAAGATGATACCGACACAATGCACGCAATTAACTTGGGAATCCAAAAGGGCTTTCGCGACTTCCTATTGCTGGGAGCTTTGGGCGGCAGGACAGACCATACATTTGCAAATATCTCTGCTCTTGAGTATTTATCTGAGCATTCCTGTACGGGAGTGATACTCTCTGAAAACGAGAGAATAGAGCTTCTCACGGCTGGAGAACATATTTTTAAAGGTCAGCAGGGCAAAACATTTTCGCTGTTTCCTTTCGGATGTTTTGAAGTGTGCGTTTCGTATGAGGGAGCAAAGTATCCCTTGAACAAATATAAAATCAAAAGCAGCTTTCCGATCGGTATTTCAAATATATTTGTATCTGATTTTGCGAAAATTAATATATATGACGGAAATGCAATATTTATAATTAATACAAACGATAATTGCATTTAGAGATAAATAATTCTTTTTCAAAAACAAAATCAATATATCTTGTGTATAATAGTTATATGCAAGGTTTATATGGGGGTATAGCTCAGCTGGGAGAGTGTTTGACTGGCAGTCAAAAGGTCACGGGTTCGAGCCCCGTTATCTCCACCAAATGATTTTTCTATAACAAAACTGTAATTATAATGACATTCATAAATCTTGAAAAGAATAATAATTTTGTGATATAATTCTTTTCGGAAAAAATGAGATTTGCGAAAATTCTATTTAAATTCAATGTGATTTGGAGTTGAATGAAACATGTCGCTGTGTATGGGTTGCATGCAGGAAATCGGCAATAATAAGATTTGTCCGGAATGTGGTTTTGATAATTCGGAAAAACAACAGGCTCCTTTTTTGCCCTACGGCACCGTTTTGGCAAACAGATATATCGTCGGTGCGGGAATGGATACAAACGGCGAGAGCACAAGGTATCTGAGCTTTGACAAGCAAACGGGAGATGTAGTTATAATATGTGAGTTTTTGCCTGTCGGTCTTTTCAGCAGGGAACAGGACTCTCTTGAAGTTAAGGTCAATTACGAAAATCGTCTCGTGTACAATAAACTCAAGGACGATTTTATCAGTTATTACCGTGTGCTTTGTGAGCTTCGCGACCTTTCCGCGTTGACCAGAGTACACAATGTTTTTGAAGAAAACAACACCGTTTATGCGGTTGAGGAAAACAAGGCGTTAATACCGTTTGAGGAGTATGTTGAGCGAAGCGGCGGAAGCCTTGAGTGGGATATTGCCCGTCCTTTGTTTATGCCGGTTATTTCGGCACTTGAGGCTTTGCACAAGCGCGGAATCGGTCATTATGCCATTGCCCCTAAAAATATTTTTATAACCTCTTCGGGAAAAATTAAAATAAGCGGTTTTTCAACCGAGAACGAACGCAAAAGAGGAACCGCACTCAAGTCGCAGCTGTTTTCAGGTGCTGCCGCTCCCGAACAGTATGAAGACAATTTCCCTCTTGACGATATAACGGACATCTACGGATTTTGTTCAACTCTGTTTTATGCTCTAACAGGTCATCTTCCCAAAAGTGTTCCCGAAAGGCGCAGAGACAGCAGACTTTTGATGAGCACAACAACGGTCAAGCGTTTGCCGCCTCATGTGGTTTCGGCACTTGCAAACGGCTTGCAGGTTGAGCGTGAAAACAGAATCACTGATTTTGATGAGCTTCGTTCACAGCTTTCCGTGGCCCACACAGCCAAAGCTATTCAGGAAGAAATTTCAAGAACAGCGAGCATGAATCTTGCCGATGCAGACAGGCGTGAAAAAGGCAAAAACGGAATGTCTAAAACTTCCATAGTTATTATTTCGGCCGCAGTAACAGTCCTTGTTTTGGGAATAGTGGGCGTTTTTTGGTTAATGCAAAACCCACTTGCAGGAATGTTCGGATCCGATGTTGAGGCAACTGTTGAATCAACCCAGAATACAGAGTGGACAGGTGCGACAATTCCAAATTATGTTGGTATGAATTACGATGATGTTGTCAAGCAGACAGAGAACGACTCAAAAATTACTGTTTACAGAGCATACGCAGACGAATACAGCAACGAGTATGAGGAAGGTGCAATTATTTCTCAGACGCCTGCAGCAGGTTCAAAGGTTATGCAGGAAGACGGAATAATAATTAGTGTAACCGTAAGCAAAGGCACACAGATGAGAGAGCTTCCCGAAATTGAGGGAGAAAAGCTTGACGACGCTGCGTCCGAGATAGCCGAGCAGGGTCTGCTTGCAACTGCCGAGTACCAGTACAGCGATACTGTTGCAGAAGACCGAGTAATCGGATACAAGAGCCACCAGGCGGGCGATACCGTGGAATACGGTACAAATCTTGTTATTTTGGTAAGCAAGGGCTCAGAAACACAGGAAACTAACTAACTGCATGTTTGTTTGTTATTTATTTTGACTTAGATTTTGATTTAGATTTCATTTGCGATATTTTGCATATGCATATGTTAGTTGAATTAAATATTAATAAATAAAGGCTTGATATACTTAGTGTATCAAGCCTTTTTTATGTATCAATTTTTTTATTGCCATATTGAACTCAGCGAGTGCATTTCTATATAGTCAATTACTGTTTCATTCTCGGATTTCACAACAAAATAGGGTATGTTGCGATCACAAAGGGTATTGTTGTCCAAACAGGACATAAAGATTTTACCGTTGTCCGCAAATATTTCGAAACTGCACCTGTCAACTACTATCGTTATATCACATTTAACTGAGGTTACAAAAATCGGTGCAAAATTATTTCCGACAGACATTTCATTCTTTTTAAAGTCAAATCTGATTGTTCTTCCGAAAATGCGCACCTCTGTTACGCCGCAATCATTACTTAATCCGCTCAGCTTAAACAGGTAAGGTGTATCCTCAAGCCGGGTACAAAAATCATTTTCGGGAGTAATTTTAATATTTTCAAAATAATTAGTTTCATTGTACAGCCATTCTATTTCTTTGACAGGTTTTGCTTCAATATAAAATGTGTTTTCAAATGAGTTTAGCGACATTTCCACAGGTATTCCCATCTGCCCGCTAAAGCCGCAAGAGGGCAACCCCCACCTGTCCCAAGCAACTCTTACAATTCTCCCGTTAGGAAGATTACTGAAGTTTT
Source organism: uncultured Ruminococcus sp. (assembly GCA_944412525.1). GTDB lineage: Bacteria > Bacillota > Clostridia > Oscillospirales > Acutalibacteraceae > Ruminococcoides. The sequence continues at coordinate 25,212 of CALYBM010000125.1, forward strand.
GGGCAGCATACGCAGAATTTCCGTATTGATGTGAAATTGCTTGCTGTTCGGGTTTAAATTTACCGTGTTCAAATTTTCCTACCAAATATCTGCCGTGAGCACCGATAAAAATCCATTTTCGGTTTCCTTTTGAATCAGTAAGCGGGAAAATATCGGGACATTCATTGTCACCCTGCAATCTCAAACGCTGCAGCTCGTTCCAGTTGACCAAATCATCGGAACTTAAAATACAAAAAATTTCATCCTTTAAATAGAGAACCATAAGATAACAGTCAAGCTCATCGCAAAAAATCACCTTAGGATCACGGTTTTCTCCCTCAATATTTTCAATTATTGGATTATCCGAATATTTTTCTATACGTTTGAAGTCATCGGTCGAATATGAAAGGCACTGAGAAAAAGGATTTGTCGTTGTATAATACAATAGCACAGCTTTTTTGTTGCCCTTGTTCTTGTCAAGCAGATTTTTTTCATCTAAAACGGCACTGCCCGAAAACATCATACCCCTCTCATCGGGGAAAAGAGCTGTTTTTCCCTCTGCCCAATGTACCAAATCCTTACTTGTCGCGTGACCCCAGTGCATATTTCCCCAATTGCTTTCCGCGGGATTATATTGGTAAAACATATGGTAAGTACCGTCAAGATAAATCAGACCGTTAGGGTCATTAATCCAGCCGTTTTTGGCAGTAAAGTGAATTTGAGGACGCAGGGGTTCTTTGTACAAATTCTCAATATCTATTTCATCTGCAACACGAAAGTCAAGTTTTATTTGCGGATTAACAGATATTTCTATTGTTTGTCCGATAAATCTCGAAACATCTATATAAGCGTAAAAATTCGGATTAAAATAATCAATTTTTATGTCAAGCCTGTAAACCGTTTTATCAGCAAGTTTAAATGTCAATATCTTATTTGCCGAAAGCGTATTAACAGGGAAGATTAAATAATTGTTTTTTATCGTTATTTTCATTTGAAATTCCACCTTGTTATTGTCAAATGATGTACTGTATCTATGATTATATCATCTACAGATGAATACAACAAGAGAAAATAAAGCAAAAGCATTAAGAAAGCTGCATATTTTACGGTCGGTGAAAATAAGCGTTACCGTATTGAAAACGTGAATCTGTAACACAAAGGTTTTTGCCGCACATTAATAATTTTCTTTTTGAGTTTATGCTACAGATTACACGCTCATTGCAAACTTAGAAAAATTAAAAACAAGCCGCAACTAAAAAAGTCCGAACGCATTTGCGTTCGGACTAAGTCTGGTGCCGGTGGCCGGACTCGAACCGGCACGGTATCGCTACCGGTGGATTTTGAGTCCACTACGTCTGCCAATTCCATCACACCGGCAAGAACATATGTTATTATACAATATACAATTAAAAAAATCAAGATAAAATTAAAACTAATTCAAATTTAAGCATTAGGCATGCTTTGTCAGATGAATTTAATGTTGAAAAACAAAATAAAACCCAAAAAATAATGTAAATTTTTATTTTTAATTCTAATACGGTTGCTAATTTTCTAAAACTATATTATAATATATGTTGTGTTGTTATTTAATTTCAGGTTTTGAGCGTATTTATGTTTACTCGTTCAAACCGTGTTATGGAGGAATTGTAATGGAAAAGAAAGAACTTATGTATGAAGGAAAAGCTAAAAAAGTATATTCAACAGAAGATCCCGATTATTGCGTAGTATCCTACAAGGACGATGCTACTGCCTTTAACGGCGAGAAGAAAGGCACAATAATTGGCAAGGGCGTTGTCAATAACCGTATGAGCAACTTTATGTTTAAGCTGCTTGAAAAGAACGGAATAGCAACTGACTTTGTTGAGGAATTAAATGACAGAGAAACCCTCTTAAAGAAGGTTGAAATCGTACCTCTTGAGGTAATCGTAAGAAACAAGGCAGCAGGCAGTCTCTCAAAGCGTTTGGGACTTCCCGAGGGCACGCCGATGAAAACTCCCGTGCTTGAGTTTTGCTACAAAAACGACGACCTCGGCGACCCTATGGTAAATGAGTATCACATACTTGCAGCAGGCTTTGCTACAAAGGAAGAAATTGACACAATTTCAAAAGCCGCACTTCGCATAAACGAGCTTATGGTTGAATTCTTCAAGGAATGCAATGTTGATTTGATTGACTTTAAGATTGAATTCGGCAGATTCCACGGTCAGATCCTCCTTGCTGATGAAATTTCACCCGATACTTGCCGCTTCTGGGATATGGATACACAGGAGAAGCTTGACAAGGATCGTTTCCGCCGTGATATGGGCGGAGTAGAAGAGGCTTACGCCGAAATGATGAAGCGTATCGGACTTGCTTAATTATCCGAAATCTTTTAATGCAACCTTATAATACGGATGGTGGAACCCTTGAATTTTTATTTAGATAATTTTGCAAAAGAAGGACTGCATGAAGAATGCGGCGTATTCGGAGTATTCAGCGACGGCACTATTAATCCTGCCTACGCTTGCTACAACGGGCTTCTTGCACTTCAGCACAGAGGTCAGGAGAGCTGCGGAATAGCTGTATCTGATGACGGCGTCATAGATTATCATAAAAATATGGGTCTTGTTACCGAAGTGTTCAACAACAGCATACTTGACTCTCTAAACGGTCAAATCGGTATTTCACATGTTCGTTATTCAACGGCAGGCGGCTCTGTGCTTGAAAATGCACAGCCGCTTGTTATGCGTTATGTAAAGGGTACTCTTTGTGTGGCTCACAACGGCAATCTTACCAATGCCGTTGAAATTCGCAGACAGCTTGAACAGCGGGGAGCCATTTTTCAGACAACTATCGACTCAGAGGTTATTTGCTATGTGATCGCAAGAGAACGGCTTAAATGCCGCAGTGTTGAGGAAGCTGTCGCCCGCACCATGCGTTTAATTGAGGGTGCGTATTCTTTGCTCGTAATGAGCCCCAAAAAGCTTATTGCCGCCCGTGATCCTCACGGATTTCGCCCGCTTTGTATGGGTAAGTACAATAATTCGGTAGTGTTTGCTAGCGAAAGTGCCGCGCTCGATGCCTGCGGAGCGGAATATATCCGCGATATAGAACCGGGTGAAATTGTTGTTGTAAAAGAGGAAGGTATCAGGAGCATAAAGCCTGATTTCGGCGATAAGAAAAAAGCTCTTTGCATATTTGAATATATATACTTTGCAAGAAGCGACTCATACATAGACGGTGTAAGCGTCTATGAGACTCGAAAACAGGCAGGCAGAATTCTTGCAAGAACATTTCCCGTGGAAGCCGATATGGTAATCGGCGTTCCCGAGTCGGGTATTGACGCCGCGATAGGTTACAGCGAGGAATCGGGTATCCCGTATGAAAAAGCTATTGTTAAAAACAGCTATATTGGCAGAACCTTTATTAAACCCAGCCAAAAAGAACGAATGAAAAGCGTAAAAATTAAGCTAAATCCCATTGCCGATATGGTCAAGGGCAAGCGTGTTGTTATGATTGACGACAGTATTGTAAGAGGTACTACGGTAGACAGGATTGTAACAATGCTTCGTGAGGCGGGTGCAAAAGAGGTTCATATGCGTATCAGTTCTCCTCCTTTTATGTGGCCCTGCTATTACGGAACTGACATTCCGTCAAGGGGAGAGCTTATTGCCTGCAACCACACAATCGAAGAAATAACGAAGCTCAGCGGTGCAGATTCGCTTGGATATTTGCCCGTTGAATCCCTCCGTGAAATGATAAATTATGCTCCCGTAGGTTTTTGCGACGGCTGTTTTACGGGAAATTATCCTGCGCCAATCACAAAGGAAACCTTTAAGGGCAAAAAACGCGGAGGAATGAACTTTAAAGATAAAAACAACACCTAAATCCAATTTTGAAAGGATGTAAATAATGGAAAAAAATACATATGAATCCCCCTTGTCCGCTCGTTATGCGAGCAAGGAAATGAAGTATATATTTTCTCCCGATAAAAAATTCAGAACTTGGCGTAAGCTGTGGATAGCGCTTGCCGAATCCGAAAAAGAGCTCGGACTTCCGATAACTCAGGAGCAAATCGACGAGCTTAAGGCACATTCTGACGATATAAACTACGAGGTAGCACAGGAGAGAGAAAAGCTTGTGCGCCACGATGTTATGTCCCATGTTTATGCTTACGGTGTTCAGTGCCCCAACGCTAAGGGCATCATCCATCTCGGAGCCACCTCCTGCTATGTCGGCGACAACACCGACATAATTATAATGACAGAGGGTTTAAAGCTTATAAGAAACAAGCTCATCACCGTTATTCGCAATCTTTCAAAATTTGCCGATGAATACAAGGCTCTTCCTACCCTTGCGTTTACTCACTTTCAGCCCGCTCAGCCTACAACGGTGGGCAAGAGGGCAACGCTTTGGATTCAGGAGCTTCTTATGGATTTGGAAGATGTTGAATATCAGCTCTCAAAAGCAAAGCTTCTCGGCTCGAAGGGTACAACGGGAACGCAGGCAAGCTTCCTTGAGCTTTTTGACGGCGACCACGAAAAATGTAAGGAGCTTGACAAAAAAATTGCTCAGAAAATGGGCTATAAGGCATGCTTCCCTGTATCGGGTCAGACATATTCAAGAAAGCTTGATTCGCAGTTTTTGAATGTGCTTGCAGGAATTGCACAGTCCGCGTCTAAATTTTCAAATGATATAAGACTGTTACAGCACCTCAAAGAGGTTGAGGAGCCTTTTGAAAAGAATCAGATAGGATCTTCGGCAATGGCATACAAGCGTAACCCGATGAGAAGCGAGCGTATCGGCTCTTTGTCAAGATATGTTATGTGTGATGTATTAAACGGATATTTCACAACTGCAACTCAGTGGTTTGAAAGAACGCTTGACGATTCCGCAAACAAGCGGTTGAGCATTCCCGAGGCATTTCTTGCCGTTGACGGTATTCTTTCGCTTTATGCAAATGTTGCTGACGGACTTGTTGTATATCCCAAGGTAATTGAACAACGCCTTAGAAAAGAGCTTCCGTTTATGGCGACCGAAAACATTATGATGGACGCTGTAAAGAAGAGAGGTGCTGACAGACAGCAGCTTCACGAGAGAATTCGTGTTCACTCTATGGCAGCCTCAAAGGTTATCAAGGAAGAGGGCGGTGAAAACGACCTTCTCGAGCGAATTGCAAATGACGATGCGTTCGGCGTAACACTTGATGAGCTTGAACATATTTTACAGCCCGAAAAATACACGGGCAGGGCAAAGGAACAGACTGAGGATTTCCTAAATGAATTTGTAAGTCCCGTACTTGAAAAATATAAGGATATCGAATCCGACAAACCTGAAATAAATGTATAATTATTTGTGATATATTTATCATTGCAAGAAGGAGTTTAACTATGGTAAAAGCTATTGTAGGTGCCAACTGGGGCGATGAGGGCAAGGGTAAGATTACCGATGTTCTCGCAAACGACAGCGATATTGTTATCCGTTTTCAGGGCGGAGCAAACGCAGGCCACACAATCATAAATGATTACGGAAAATTTGCTCTTCATCAGCTTCCGTCGGGAGTGTTTCATCAAAATATCACCAATGTAATCGGCAACGGCGTTGCTTTCAGCGTTGAGAATTTCGTTAAAGAAATGGCTGATCTTAAAGAAAGAGGCGTTCCCGAGCCGAATGTAATTATTTCCGACAGAGCACAGATAGTAATGCCCTACCATGTTGCATTCGATTGTTACGAGGAAGAGCGACTCGGTAAAAACTCGTTTGGCTCTACAAAAAGCGGAATAGCTCCGTTCTATTCCGATAAATATTCAAAAATCGGATTTCAGATAAACGAACTTTACGATGACCCCGACTCTCTCAAAGAGAAGATTCATCACGCGCTTGAAATAAAAAATGCAATGCTTGAAAACCTCTACCACAAGTCTGCAATATCCGAACAGGAGATTTTTGACAAGCTTATGGAGTACAAGGAGCTTCTTGCGCCTTATGTAGGCGATGCTTTTTCATTTATCCACACGGCTCTTAAAGAGGGTAAAAACATCTTGCTTGAGGGTCAGCTCGGATCTCTCAAGGATACCGATTTCGGCATATACCCAATGGTTACTTCTTCAAATACCATAGCAGGCTACGGCGCAGTAGGTGCAGGTATTCCTCCGTATGAGATTAAGGATGTAATCACCGTTGTCAAAGCATATTCAAGTGCAGTAGGAGCAGGCGAATTTGTATCGGAAATATTCGGAGAAGAGGCAGATGAGCTTCGCAGACGCGGCGGCGACGGCGGCGAATTCGGCGCTACAACCGGCAGACCACGCCGTATGGGCTGGCTTGACCTTGTTGCAACCCGTTACGGATGTATGGTACAGGGCGCTACGCAGGTTGCGTTTACCGTTCTTGATGTTCTCGGCTATCTTGATGAAATCCCCGTTTGCGTAGGCTATGAGCTTGACGGAGAGATCATTGATTACTTCCCGTCAACTACAAAGTTAAAAAGATGCAAGCCTGTTCTTAAAAAATTCAAGGGCTGGAAATGCTCTATTTCGGGAATAACCGAATACGACAAGCTCCCCAAGGAGTGCCGTGATTACATAGAATTTGCGGAAAAGGAAATCGGTGTGCCGATTACTATGGTATCTAACGGACCTTCAAGAAGCGATATAATCTACAGATAAATTTGTCGGCTGTCTCACAGCATTTACCGTGCTTGAGACAGCCCATTGTAATAGAAAGGAAGATTTTTGGATATGAGCAATAAGGAAACTGTTATTGTCCTCGACTTCGGCGGCCAGTATAATCAGCTTATAGCCCGCAGAGTACGTGAATGTAATGTTTATTGTGAAATTCTGCCTTACACCGTTGATATTCAGAAAATTAAAGACATTGCTCCAAAAGGTATTATTTTTACTGGCGGGCCAAACAGCGTTTATGACGAAACTTCACCTCACTATTCTCCCGAAATATTTAAGCTCGGCATACCGATTCTCGGAATCTGCTACGGCTGTCAGCTTATGGCGTATTCACTCGGCGGAGTAGTTACTCCTGCCGCCGACAATTCGTCAAGCGAGTACGGAAAAACAGAAACAACCTATAACACGAGCGATGTTTTGTTTAACGGACTCTCAGATAAGGGCATCTCATGGATGAGTCACCGCGACTATATAAGCAAAGTGCCGGAGGGTTTTTCGGTTACTGCTACCACAGCGGTTTGCCCGACAGCATCTATGTCCTGCCCTGACAAAAAGCTTTACGGCGTTCAGTTTCACCCCGAGGTTAATCACACTGAAAACGGCAAAGATATGCTCAGATCCTTTCTTTATGACGTCTGTCTTTGCAAGGGTGAGTGGAAGATGGAGAATTTCATCGATACCACCGTTGAGCAGCTTCGTAAGGAGATAGGCGATAAGGGAGTTGTACTCGGACTTTCGGGCGGAGTCGATTCATCGGTTGCGGCTGCCCTGCTCAGCAAAGCTGTCGGCAAACAGCTCACCTGCGTTTTTGTTGACCAGGGACTTATGAGAAAAGACGAGGGCGACTTTGTAGAAAAAACCTTTACAAGCCTTTTTGATATGAATTTTGTGCGAATCAACTGTCAAGAGGAATTTCTCTCAAAACTTAAGGGCGTAGTTGACCCGGAAAAGAAGAGAGAAATAATCGGAACTGAGTTTTATAAGGTGTTCTGGGGCAAAATCAGAGAAAGCTACGGATCAGGATTTTTTGCACAGGGAACGATATACCCCGACCGCATAGAGAGCGGAAAGGGCGACGCTGCAAAAATCAAGACGCATCACAATCAGGTAGGTATCCCTGATGACATTAAGTTTGAATCGGTAATTGAGCCTCTCAAAGACCTGTTCAAAGACGAGGTAAGAGAGGTTGGCGAAAAGCTCGGAATACCGCATCAGCTTGTGTGGCGTCAGCCGTTCCCGGGGCCTGGACTCGGTGTCCGTGTAATCGGTGAGGTAACGGCAGAAAAGGTGCGTATTTTGCAGGAAGCAGACGCAATTTTGCGTGATGAAATGGACAAATGCGGCTATGCAGAACAAATGAGCCAGTTTTTTGCTGTGTTGCCGGGCGTAAAAACAGTAGGAGTTATGGGAGATGCCCGCACCTACGATGAGCTTGTTGCAATTAGAGCAGTCATAACAGATGACTTTATGACCGCGGATTGGGCAAAAATCCCTTATGAAATCCTCGGAAAAATTTCAAACAGAATCATAAATGAAGTCGAACATGTCAACCGCGTTGTCTACGATATAACATCAAAACCCCCCGGCACAGTCGAGTGGGAGTAAAGGTCAAAATTCCACAGAGTATCTATTTTATTTGAAAAACACTGATTTTATCGTGTTTATTTATATTATCCGTATTATCCTCTCCTTTGAGGTGATACCGTTTTGAAACAAAAAGTGAATAGTTCCAAGTGGTTTTAAAGTAGCCTCTCAGTATTGCATTTGCAATACTGAGAGGTTTTTCTGTTGCGTTTGGTATAATGATTGAAATCAATTATTTATATTCAGGAGGCTATTATGGGAGCTTACAAAGACAAAAACGGAACATGGTTTGCTTCTGCCCGCTATAAAAACTGGGCAGGAGAAGCAAAAAGAAAAATGAAACGGGGATTTCCTACAAAACGGGAAGCATTGGCGTGGGAACGAGAGTTTATCGCTAAAAATAATGGAAATTTGGAAATGACATTTGAATCATTTTATGAGTTGTATAAAAATAATTTGCAAAATCGATTAAGAGAAAATACATGGCAAACAAAGTCTGGAATTGTAGAGAAGAAAATACTTCCTTACTTTGGCAGTAAACGCATTTGTGATATCAAACCAATCGATGTACTGCGTTGGCAAAATAAAATGATTGAATTTCGTGATAAAAACGGTATGCCCTACTCACCTATGTACCTTAAAACGATTCATAATCAGCTTAGTGCAATATTTAATCATGCAGTACGATTTTATGGATTACCTAAAAATCCCGCTGCAATAGCCGGTAATATGGGCAAAGGAAAAGCGGACGAAGTTCTTATTTGGACGCAAGAGGAATATCGGCAGTTTTCTGACGTAATTAAAGATCGGCCTGCATCATTTATCGCATTTGAAATACTTTATTGGTGCGGTCTGCGTTTGGGTGAATTGTTGGCGTTGACTCCAAGAGATTTTGATTTTGAGAAAAATATTTTGGTAATAACGAAGTCCTATCAACGTATTGGAGGTAAAGACATTATAACGCCGCCGAAAACAGATAAAAGTATCAGACGAGTTCTGTTACCCGATTTCCTATCCGAAGAGATTCAGCAATATTTGTCTGGATTGAAAGATGCTGCTGAAGATAAACGAATATTTCCGTTTACGAAATCTTATCTGCATCATGAAATGCGGCGAGGTTGTACTGCAGGCGGCGTAAAGAAAATCAAAATTCATGGGATTAGACATTCGCATATTTCGTTGCTAATTGATATGGGCTGCAATGCAGTCGCTATTGCTGACCGTGTTGGGCACGAAAGTATTGATATCACATATAGATATGCTCATATTTTTCCGTCTACGCAGCAGGAAGTGATATCAAAACTTGATAATATGGTGACTATATAGTAGTTATGTTGAAAAATATCAGATTTTATGTTATAATTTAATAATGGTAGGCTTTGCCCTGCCAAGTCAACCGTATGGAAGAAATTCCATGCGGTTTTTGTAAATAAACAGGCTATTTATAAGAGTTAACAGAGTGGTGACATGTTAGAAATAGCGGATCGTATCTTTTTCCCGAGGCGTGGCGGTTGCGATAGCTTTCACCAAAGAATCAGCCTGCGTACAGTACTGGAATAGTCAGGCAGTTCAAGGTTTTATAAATTGATGAGTGAGTATTCAGCGAAAAAGCAGAAAAATGAGGTTGTCAATATGGCAAAGAAAAAGAAACAAAAAGCAAATAAGAAGCCTTTTGCTAAAGTTAATCTTCAGGAACTGCAAGAATCAAGAGATGGTGGCCAAATTGCTTTGAGGGGCTACTCCTATCAATTCCTGTATTCGTGCAATTTGATTTTATCTTCTGATACTAATGCAGTTTTTACTCTCGAGGGAATTGAAGATATTGACGCCATAAAATACAGTGATGGCAGTAAAACAATTACACACATCCAGTTAAAATACTCTACTCAACGGCAGGATGCCAGCTTTATGGATAGTGTGTTGAAAAACTATCTTGAGGCATACCTAATTGATAAGAATAGATATTTTAAATTAGTGTATGATTTTTCTGTCGCAACCGGAAATTTAAGTAAACTATTTTCGGGAAATCTTGATAAAAAGTCAAAGGAATTCTGGAAGACTAAAATTGATAATATTAAAAAGGAAACTTCTTTATGGAATTGGAGTGATTTCGATTTCGAAGATTTTATCCAACGGTTATCTTTCAAAAATGTTAAAAAGGACTCTCTCGAGAAAAGTATTGAGGATTTGTTGATAAAGAGTTTTGGGATTGAAACCGACAATATTTCTTTATTTGCCAATGGCATCAAATTATTGTGCTTTGACAAAATGGAGAACCGTGCTGAAGTAACACATAGCGAAATAACTCATTGCATAGAAAAAATAAAATTCGATGTAAGTAAAGGTCCTCAAAATCCAGCTCATGCTTGGATTCAAAGGCTTCAATTTTCTAAATCTGATGAATATTCTTCAGATTACTATGAAGGTAAGAAAGCCACTCCTTCCGACATTGCAAACAATCTACCAGTGATACGCCCAATTGTTGAAAATGAAATCATTGATTCGATCAACAAAAACACAATCACTGTCATCAAAACATCCAGCGGTCAAGGTAAAACCACACTTGCGTTAAGAGCAATATTTTTATTAACCGAAGAGTACACACCATATCAAATTATAAGATGTAACAACGATGCGGAGTTAGGGCATATCGTTGAATATTTTCGTATGCGTACACGAATAGGTGAAAAGCCGCTTATTCTACTTGATAATCTCGATGCTCATTTGAGCGAGTGGAATTTGCTAGCTCAACTTATGCAAACAGATGTCACATATCATTATAAACTACTCGTCACTTCTCGTGAAAATGACTGGTACAATTATGGCGGGGACATAAGCAGTCTTCATCATTTGCAAATCATCAAGCCTGCTCTCGGCGAAAAAGAAGCCGAGAATATATATAACACACTCAAAAAAGAGAAAAAGCTTCATGAAGATATTACCGATTGGAAAAAAGCGTGGTCGAAGATTGCAGATCGTCAACTTCTTATTGAGTATATATATCTTTTGACTCATGGTGAGATGATGGCTGAACGAATCTCTGCGCAAATGAAGCAGCTTGGTAATGCATCAGCTGGAGACACCAAACTTGAAATTTTAAGGAAGGTTTGCTTTGCTGATGTTTGTGGTATTAAACTTGAAACCAAGTCACTAATTAGCAATTTAACTGCTAAAACCAACTCAGATATTGGTGAGGTACTTAAAAGCTTGGCTGATGAATTTCTGGTACATGTTAGCTCGGAGGGTGATTATATCGAGGGGTTGCATCCTGTACGATCACAGCATATTATTAATCGATTACACGAATATATTTCTCTTGATGAAACTGCTCTTTCTATCGCAAAGATTGCATCTGATTCAGATATATCAGTTTTGTTTTCTCATTATCCGGAATTCGATTTTGACAAGGATAGATTTTATGCTAATGTTGTTGATATGTGGCTATGTGGATCGGACTTATCACGCTTCGTTCAAGCAATTCGAGGTGCTTTTTCGGGAAGTGTAATGCAGTATTTCCAAACTCACAAGGCATTGTTTGATGACGCGTATAAGCACAGCGGATTAATGCTTGTAGCAACAGAGCTTTGCCCTTTTACAAAGTTTAAAGATTATGAAAATGAATTGAATACACTTGAAAAAATGTCCGAAATGATGCCGGATAATACTAATATCCAGCATTTGATTAAACTACGTGATTCAATCCCAAAATTCAGAACTTCAAAAACTGACATCTATTGCTTAAGTTCTGCCTTATATTTAAAACTAAAAGAAATCGATTTTACACACATCGGAGATTTAGAATCATATGCAGTTATTGTAGATTGGCTTTACAATATTGATCCTTCAATGAATTTATCATCAAAAATTTCTCTGAATGATCTTTGGACCCAGGCCGAAAACCACTCTATTAAAACTGTATCATCATTAATGTATTCATCTTTTTGTGGAAATGAAGAAGAATACAGCGAGTTTGTAAAAAACAATCTTCTGAGAATCATTAGCTATCTCAAACGTAAAACCAACTCTCACAAGATTCAAGTAAGTGACGATAATAAAGAAATAAAAGTCGAGTATTTACTTAGAACAAGTGAGTTGACAAAAGGCAATAATGAAAGCGTTTCAAGGCTGACCGATATATGTCGTACTCTTCCCATCTTTGAAACGTATTGTTCGGACGCAATCAAGCCGCAAATCGATTTGTTGGCAAGCTATCAAATTCCAAATGATACACATAAAGAAATGCCCAAAAAGAACATAATTATAACGTTCCATCAAGAATTTAATGGTTTGTGGTTAAGAACTATAGAAAGCAATTATGAATTTGACACAGTGTATGCATGGATTGATCATTGGCTCGATGTTCGTAAATGTGCGTGTGATTTATTGGCTGCGAGCTCCGCATGTTTACACAAATTATTGGGTAAACGGAAACTTGGTGATGCTGCTAGTTTATTTGACACCGTACATAATCGCTATAACAGCATAATGGTCGCGCATTTGTCATATCCTGGTGAACACCGCCCGTTTGAAAAGAAACCTGAATTACCGACACTGTTTAATAAGGCGAAACGAAATTACTTTGATGGGATCCAAAATTTTGCCAACCAATTAGTTGATTTTATTAAAAAAGAGGAAAAGGCGAAACGTTTGGCAATTTATAATTTAAAAACAGCATTGGCAACGCTACCTAACATTCAGAAATTCTTTGATGATATTACATTGGATAACGAGCATCAAAGCAAACATGTAGAACTATGTGCCCATGAAGAAAAAGTCATTTTTGAGACTTATATGTGTTGTGAATACTATTTATCTCATATGCCTGATATCAATTATAATAAATATCAAGTTAAAGGATGGTTTTCATCGTCCCGAAAAGCAGAAATAGATGAAGTGAATAGTGCTATGACAGATTTAACGGTCTCATATGATGCCGTTCTACCTATAAGCTCATATCATGACAATATATTTGTGTGCTATCCAATATTGCTAAGAAATTTTGATCCAACAAAAGAGGAGATGATTAATGATTTCTTAATTACTGCTATTCCATTTGCAGAATCTCCTTATGATTATTTGCTTTTATTGATGACAAACGATACTGGTGAAGTTATTCCGAATGCAATCAAGTTTCCCAAAAAGGCGTTCCAATATTTCTACAATGTCATAAACTTAGGGCGCGAAGAAGAAATGGATCCGTTAGCTTCTCCATATCCTGTCGAGGTGACGGAAGAACTGCTAAAATGTTTCGATGGCGAGTACATTCTTCAGGAAAAGCAACCAACAAATATCTGGCTTAGTCATATAGCCGACATAGGTGAAGAATTGTGGATGTATTCGAAAAATCGTGAACTTCTTGTTGACGAAAAAGACAAGCAATATCTTTCCGAGAAGCTCAATGAAATAAAAAATCGAATTGATGGAATGTTAAAAGGCATAGAAACAAAGGCAAATGCAGATATATTATTAGTGGTGAAAGAACAGTGCTCTGCTGTTTATCATGGTGATTCGTTTGATGATGAAAAATACAATAAATTAATATCCTATGTTCAAACAACAATTTCCTGATTATATGGATGCAGAACTAAATTATTCACACAATTTGTTACAATATGATTGTTCATCAAGAAACACGACTGTACACATCACTTATAATTAAGTATTTGAGACCCGACATCAGAGCCAGCGGATAAGTAAATCAGAGCAAAATATCATTGACGTAAATGAATTAGCAATAAGTCTTGGACCAGTGTGCAAACCACTGGCGATTATTCCTTTTGCTTAATTGCAACACTCTTTGCAACACGAGCTATGATAAATAAAATAATATAGAGAAAAATGGCTTGAAAAACGCCTAAAATGATAGGAAAACATATTGAAAATAAGGCGTGTGAGAATATCGTAAAAGAGCGGGAATGAATTTTGGAGTAAAAGTACAGATTTTCTTTAAAAACTTAATTTTCCATGATTTTTTTGCCCGTTACGGGATTTCGGTTTCCGGAATTTCGCAGCGGGTTTCTTTATGCTTGCGTGTAAAATAACCCACGTATACGATATGGCTAAAAAATATTTCCTACGGAACGACTGGCGGCAGATCCCTGCCGACTATGAACGGGTCAAGTGGGTCTTTGGCCTGGAACAGTTGTAGGCGGCTGTGGAGGCCGACAAGCAGCGGGGACAGGCAGAGAAAGGCCGCAAGCGGCCACGGCACTCCCTTGACCGGGGAGGAAGGTAAAAAGTGGATTTATAAGGTATTCTATGATATACTTCTTTTTAAGGAATAGAAAGATTAACCGAGAGTTATGGAGGGCCTAATACAAATGGAA
>CALYBM010000126.1 GCA_944412525.1 uncultured Ruminococcus sp.
CGGGCGTCGCTCGGCATAAGTGCTTGTGTTGCTATTGTTGTAGCAGACGACAATATGGGGTTCTTCATTTCAGTAACTGATTATATTTCGGATTTTATTGATATAACGGTATATGCCCCGGGTGAAAACAACATAAGCTGCGAATACAAGGTGAATTATCCCGATGACTATGAATGTCCCGAAGTATTCTGCAATGACTATATTGTTTACAAAACAAACGTCGACGATACACTTACGGTAATTAATCATCTTACGGTGCCTTTTGAAGAATCAGGCTTAGAGCCTCGTCAAATTGTTATACCCGAAACATTGCATAATAAGACAGTAACCGCCATAGCGGACTACGCATTTTTAGACTACGATCACCCCGCTTCGGCAACAATTCCGAATACCGTCACACAGATAGGCGATTACGCTTTAGGCTACTGTATAGACTTATTTTCAGGCGGCGACAATCATATGGTTCCCGACAATGTGGTACAAACAAGAATGTCTTGGAACCTCGCCGAGGCCAATGACGATGACAAATTTATTGTGCGAATTGTATTTGACGAAAACTTGATCAATTCACAACATATAAGGCTTATGAAAAAATATTTTCCCGACTGTACCGACTATGAGTACAATTCAGAGGAGAATACAGCCTATGCTACCATAACAAAAGCACAAATTTATTCGATGAAATATGTTGACTACATTTCCATATATCCCGTATACACAAAGAAACGCAGCTGTATAACTGATGAAATTTATGATTTTTCATTATTTAGCGGCAAGGATAAAATCACGGCGGAAATATGCATACTCCCCTTTGTGAGCGAAGATTTTAAAGAAAACTGCCAAAATTTAAGCAATAAGTATTTCGGCGGAAGAACAAACTATACTTTTGACCAAACGGGAAATATGTACATAGACGCTTCCATTGACGAATTGGAAAAAGCGGCTTCTGACGAATCCGTGATTATTATAGACCTTAAACTGCCAAGCGGCATACAATACGACCTTTACAAAAAAATCTATTTTGAAAGCGACAGCTTTACGACGGACATCTTCGTTAAGCCGATGTTTTTCAATGATGTGTCGGATTTACAGTACAAGTCATTTGTAAAATCCTATTTTCCGGGCTGCAAATACGAAATTTTTGATTCTGAAAGTGAAAAAATACTTATTATAAAAGACGCTCCCAAACGCAGCATCGCAAGCACGGCTTCTCAGGACTATTTTGAGATAAACACATTTTCACCCCCGCTGATGAATAATTACGGCGGCCTTGTAATTTACGGTGAAAGCGGCAGTGCCGCCCAGCTTTATGCTCAAAACAACTCAATTGAGTTTGTTTCAACAGAACCCAAGTACGAACTCGGAGATGTTAATCTCGACGGCAAGGTAGATATTAAAGATTCAACCGAAATCTTAAAATATAATGTAGATCTTACAGAATTTACAGACGAACAAGTGCTGCTCGCCGACTTTGATCAAAACGGCAAAGTAAATGTTTCTGACGCATCGGAAATTCAGCGTATGGTTGCGGATTTATAAATCAACAACAGGATAAATAAAAAATAACGGGGGCACAAAACCGTGTCCCCGTTTGGTTTTTAATATCCCCACCTGTCAAAAAATCTTACTTCCTGATATGTGAGTATATAATTTTGACTTTCGTGAAATGCGCTTTGAACAAGATTTGGATTATACATATACATTATCCTGTGCTGAACTGCGTCGTGGTTTTCGTCAAAAATATATTTTACTGCTTGAACGCAGGCACTATTCGGCTCCAAGTCCGTGCGACCCGTATATCTGCAATCTTTGATAACAGATGCGACGCTTGTGTAGCCGTCAAAACACATCGCATTTTTTACGGCCTGAGCTATAAGCGAAGCTCCAACAAATCCTCCTGAGCCAAACTCTCCCATACACAGCCTCTCAAGCAGATCCCTGTCCGCGTCACAAAGCGTTACCTGACCGCATTCATATGTGGTGTCGGGATTATCTATAGCCACAAGGTAGCCGGCGTTCCACTGTGCGTTATAATCGGCAGGCGTTTCGGGAGGAATTGCCGTTGCAAACGGTATAGTCGCCTCCTGCGTTGTCGATGGCTGTGTAGCCGCCTTTGTTGCCTTAGCGGACGGTTTTGTCGTTGTTTTTGCTTTGGTCGGCTTTTGCGTTGTTTCGACGGGATCGGTTGTTGTAAGCACAATGCCTTGTCCCGCTTCAATCTCATCTATTCTCGGATTAATGTTAGACGCCATTGCTGTCTGTTCGCTTTCTCCCGCTTTCAGCGTGCTGCTTGCAAAAACAGTCTGAACAACAACAAAAATCGAGATTAATACAAGTAAAACAGAAAGAACTGTATTAATTTTTTTGTCAAAAAAGTTTTTCAAATCAACTCACCTTAATTTTATTGTAATTGTGTTTTCATCAGGACAATACATGTCCTAACTGTTAAGCACACTATTATATTATATCACATTTTGCGCTGTAATTCTATTCGCAGTATAACAGAAAACGACCATACAAATTAAGTAACATCGCACAATCACAGGCACGCTTTTTATCGAAAAAGGCAGTATTTCGGCGAATTTATCGGCACTTTATGTATTTTTTTAAGGATTGCAAAAGAAAGCTTTAAAGTTATTAATTACATAAACTCAATTAAATTATTGTTTAATGTTTTTACAATTTAAGAGGGCGGATTTAACTCCGCCCTAAATTTATATTTTATTTCTGCTTTAAGTATCAGTATATTTTTTTAGATTAGACTCCTGATCAAAAGCAGATTTTTTCAAAACAATTATTACGAATTAAAATAATCAAAATCAAAATTTCTGGCGTTCGGTTTTTCTGTATTTTGACGGTGTTGTATCAAAATACATCTTAAACGCCCTGTTAAAGTTTGAGATATTATTAAATCCCGACAAACCCGCAATCTCTATGACGGGTGTATCAGTCGTTGTAAGCAGAGTAGCCGCCCTTGAAAGACGAAGCTCGTTGACATAATTTACAAATGTAGTATTCAACAGGTCCTTAAACAGGTGTGATACATAGTAACGGCTCAACCCTGTTGTATTGGCAATTGTTTCAAGCGATATATTCTCACAGAAATGCTCGTTGATATATTCCGTAATTCTGCGAAGGGCACGGTACTTCTTACCCTGCGACTCAACATCATATATCTCGATATATTTATTTGCAAAAAGCATATAGAAAATTTCATACATTTTTCCGTGAACAAGCAACTGGAAAAAGTCAAATCTTTCGTTCTCGGCCTTAGTAACAATTCTGAAAGCATCAATCATATCTGCATAAAACAGATCCTCGGGAGAAATTTTCGCGAAATGTGTACAATTTCCCGTTGTAAGTCCTCTTATAAGATGCTGCGGTATATACTCCTGCGTAAGCGATGCAGGATTAGAAAGATTTAAAAGGATAACATCAACCACGGTTTTGTTAAAATCAAAAAGCCTGTACCTTTGGTTCGGAGCAATGACATAAATATCGCCCTGCTTCAGGCTGTAAATCCCGGATGTAGTTTCAATCATCGTCGTGCCGACTCTGACAGTCGCCAATGTAACCTCACAGTGAACATTCCACCTGTCATCAAGCACCATTTCTCCGCAAACAACCCTAAATGCAGCACTCGACCCTGACACAGAACGCAAAAAGTCGAAATCCATAATAACACCCCATATAAAACTCAGTAAAATTATAATGATATTTTGCAGTGTTTTCCCTTGATATAATAAAGAAATTAAAACAATTTGTCAATAATATATCAATAAAATAATAAAATTAACATATAATTCACAAAAAAATAAAAATTTTAATATCTCTGTTTTACCATTATTTGTTAACAAACGGTATGTATTGGCTGTTGGTTTTATAGAGCTTTATAGATTTTATCTTATTATATCCTGTTTAATGAATATTAATTATGGCAATATATTGACTTTTTATTATATCTTGTCATTTGCACCGAATAACCGATCACGGTTATCCGAAATACTCGGAACAAATTTCACTAAGTCTTTCCTTGTATTCATCGACTGCAAGTTTCGGAGAAAGTATCCTTACTCCTCCGCCCAGCCCGAAAATCCAAGCATAAAACTGGGGGCTGAGAACCACACTAACGGATACCGTAAAACTTGTGTCGCTATCGCGTGAAATAATAATATCGCTTCCGAACCTGTCAACTATTACCCCCACAAGACTGTTATCAACAGACAGCGTCACATCTGCCTGAGTTCCTCCGAACATAGAAAACACACTTTTGGCGTATCCCGCCAAATCAAAGCGTTCAAAGCTTTGTTTACCGTCACGCCCGTTTTCTGTAATCGAGATCGATTCCATTTTATCTACTCTATAATGCTTTATCATCTGAGCTTCGCTGTCATATGCAATCAAATAGTAGTTTTCATCGTCCCAGCAAAGGGCCCACGGTGACACCTGATACAACACACCGTTTTTACGCTCAACCCACTTAATTTTTTTTACGCCGGAAAAATCCGTATCCCATCGGCAGTATTTAAAGGTAACCTGCCTGTCACGAAAAATTGCGTTGTGAAGCGTGTCAACATTATAGTAAATTTTTTCATTTATATTTTTTACTCTGTTTGAAACATAGACCTGCCTTTGAAGCTGGTTTGCCTCGTTTTCGCTTACAAGGTGCGAAAGCTTTTTGATAAGCGAAAGGCTCTTCTTTTGGGTAATGAACTTTGAGCTTTGTATCGCGTCAACAAGCAGTTTAAGCTCCGGCATCTCAAAGTCACGGCTGCCTACATAATATTTTACGGTCGTGGTGCGGGTGCGGCAAATATCAATGCCGAATGTTTCAAGAATTTTTAAATCATCATAGAGGCTCTTTCGTTCGGTTTTTATACCGTATGACTCCAGTTGCTGCTTAATTTCATTTGCTGTAAGCCCGTGATTTTCATCCGTTTTTTCAAGCATAATTTTTTGAAGATACAACAACTTTTGCTTCTGCATTGAACTTTTCGGCATAACAATCCCACCTTTTAATTTTTACACAAACTAAAGCATTTGCGAAAACGCAACGACAAGCGGCATGGTAATTACGGACACAACAGTCGTCGAAGCAACTACGCCTACAGACAAATCCACATCTCTTGAGTATTTGGCGGCAAACATAGTTGTTGTGGCGGCAGTAGGAGCAGAACTTGCGATGATAAACGCAACTATTATGGTTGAATCAACTCTAAACAACGACATCAAAATTGCAGAAGCAACCGGAATTCCAAGCAGCCTTACGACCACTGCTGCATAAATTCCGATGTCGGTAAAAGCTTTTTTAAAATCTGCCTTTGACAGATAAAATCCTATTATCAGCATAGGCAGAGGCGTGTTCAAATCCGACAGATACGATATCGGCTGGCTTATGATATAGGGCAAATGAATTTTGCAGACAAAAAGTATTATTGCAACCACAACTCCGAATATTCCGGGATTAAAAGCGAGTTTTTTCAATGAGAGCTGCTTTTTGTCACCGCTCATGCTTACAAGTCCGTATGTCCAAACAAATATATTAAATACGGCAACAAAAATTGAACCGTAAAACCAACCGTCATCGCCTAAAATTGCTTTTTGAAGAGGCAAAGACATAAAACCGCAGTTTGAAAATATCGCGGAAAACTGCAAAACCTTCTTTCTGCTTTCATCTTTGTCACGAAGTACAAGAACAGACACTAAAATAGAACCGGCAAGAATAATAGCCGCACACAATATTGCGGTTAATATCTTTCCCACCAGCTCAAAACTGAAATCTCTTTGAAATGCAGTAATCATAACGCACGGAGTAACAACATATAGAACAATATCAGTTATGCGGCGTGACGAACTATCGTTTAAAATTCCTTTTTTCCCGCACAAAAAGCCGACTGCTATAAGCACAAAAAGCACAAGCACCTGCTGCGTTATCATAATAAAATTTTCTGCCATGTATAAGACTTCCAATCAAAAAGTAAATTGTAACCAGATATTATTAATCTGAAGTCACCCGATAATTGTAGCACAGTATCGGCGGGTTTTCAATCGGAATACAGAAATTATTCTACATAAAACGACACCTTGCACAAAATATTGTTGTTTTTATAGTGCATTTTAACCAACGATTCGTATAATACAACAAAAATATGTTGCAACTGCCGAAAATTAATCACATTTGTTGACAATTATTTTTTCAAAATGTATAATTGTTTTACGGCAAAAACAAAACTATACTTATACATAAAATCATAATATTTGAAAGAAGGATTTTATTATGGCAACAACAAAAAAAGCTGCTGCAAAAACAGCAGCAACCGAAAAGGAAACTGCGGAAAAAACAACTCCCGCTGCAAAGACCGCAGCTAAAACAGAGGAAACTGCCGCTAAGAAGGCTCCTGCAAAAAAAACTCCCGCAAAAAAGGCAGCTCCTAAAAAAGTTGCTCCTAAAAAGGTTGCTCCCAAAAAGCCCGAGGCAGCTGCTGTTGAATCAAAGGTAAATTTCTTTGTTGAGTTCGGCGGAGTACAGGTTTCCGTTGACGAGGTTATCAAGAATATTAAGCTCACACTCGGCAAGGACGCAAAAGACATTTCCGTTTATCTCAAGCCTGAAGAAAGCAAGGCATACTTTGTTGCAGACGGCGAAGAAAAGGAAATGGATGTATTTTTCTGCTGATTTTTTCATCAGCCTTAAATTTTATCTGTGTTATCTGTTCGGCAGGCAAACGCCTGCCGAATTTTTTTATCCTTATTTTACTCTGCTGTAAATCTAATTAAACATTCTGCAATGTCAATCGGCGTAAAATCGGCTAAAGTGCCTTTTACTCTATGTGCGCCGGTTTTAGGTTTCACACAATTTTTTCAGTGCGATGAATAAACTACTTCATATGTTCTTATTATATAAACCTTGGCGCCTTTCATTTTGCCGTAAATATGCCACATAAAAATGTAAGTATTCCGTACAGAAGTTTTATCTAAAAGACTTTTAACTGCTGATAACTTTTTTCGTTTTGATACAGTTTCATCTCGTCTGTTGCGGCGTGTGCGGTCCTTTTGCTTTCCTAAGCGCGAAGGGCCAAAAACAGTCCCCCGGACTGTTTTATTAACGCCCTTTCGAATCCCTTTGGTTGCTTTGTTCAAAAAAGCAAAAAACCTCACGGCTACTTACCATGAGGTTTTTAAGTTGGAGCTGATAACTTTGTCTCAGCTTTGATACAGTTTCATCTCGTCTGTTGCGGCGTGTGCGGTCCTTTTGCTTTCCTAAGCGCTACGGGCTAAAAACAGTCCCCCGGACTGTTTTATTAACGCCCTTTCGAATCCCTTTGGTTGCTCTGTTTAAAAAGCAAAAAACCTCACGGCTATTTACCATGAGGTTTTTACTCTGGAGCTGATAACGGGATTCGAACCCGTGACCTCGTCCTTACCAAGGACGCACTCTGCCTACTGAGCTATATCAGCATATTTTTACTTTTTATTTACGCAGCCGTACAGGAAGCGTCCTGTGTTATAATATCATAAACAAAAGATAATTTCAAATGTTTTTTTAAAATTTTTAAAATTTTTTCCGTTATTTATATAATTTTTTCATTTTATTCAGGACAAAAGCTAAAAAAACACTTGATTATTCAAAAAAACAGTGGTATAATTCGTATGTTGAATACCTTAAAGTAAAGGAGTGGGCACAAACCCGCTCCTTTATATTTTGAGAATCGGGAGGTTTTTATGGCTAAAAGCAAGGGCGGAGTTACCGTTTCAAAGGTATGGGAGCTGTGCGAGCCTATTGTAAAGGATTTCGGACTTTCGCTTTGGGATGTACGCTATGTAAAAGAAGGTGCCGACTGGTATCTGAGAATCTTCATCGACAAGGACGGCGGAGTGGATATTACGGATTGCGAAAATGTTTCCCGTGCAATTAACACACCTCTTGATGAGCTTGATCCGATAGAGGGAGCCTACTGTCTTGAAGTCTGTTCACCGGGAATTGAGCGTGAGCTTGTGCGTGACGAGCATTTTGAACAGTTTATCGGAGCCGACATTATGGCGAGAATGCGTAGACCCATTGAGGGCATCGGCAAGGATTTTTGCGGAGTTCTCACAGCGTATGACGGTACAAATGTCACGATAACAGACCACAGCGGTGAAAACGAGGTAACCGTCAACAAAAAAGACACGGCTTGGATTAAGCTTGACGATTTTGACTGATAATAATATTTAGAAAAGGATGATTTGGAAAATGACTAACAAGGAATTATTCGAAGCATTGAGAATGTTTGAAAAAGAAAAGGATATTCCCATGGATTATATGCTTCAGCAGATTGAGAAAGCTATAGTTATTGCCTGCAAAAACTACTACGGCGGCAATGACAATGTAGTTTTCAAAATTGTTCCCGAAAAAAATACATTCGATGTAAAGCTTGTAAAAACAGTTGTTGAAGAGGTTGAAAATCCCGATTTTGAAATTACAAAAGAGGATGCCGAAAAAATCAACAAACGCAAAATTTACAGCATAGGAAATGAAGCGGAAATTCCGCTTGACCCCAAAAAACTCGGAAGAATTGCCGTGTCTGCCGCTAGAAATGTAATCCGTCAGGGCATTCGTGCGGGTGAAAAAGGTCAGTCTTTGCTTGAGTTCCAAAGCAAGCTCGGCGAAATTGTTACCGCAACAGTTGAGCGTATCGATCCCAAAAGCGGTATAGCTACAATCAGAATCGGCAAAAGCGAAACTATGCTGCCCAAAAACGAGCAGATCGGCTATGATGAGCTCAAAGAGGGCGATCATATCAAGGTTTACATTGCCGATGTAAAGGACAGCGAAAGAGGTCCCCACGCGATCATTTCAAGAAGTCATCCAAACTTTGTAAAGCGTATGTTTGAGCAGGAGGTTCCTGAAATTTTTGACGGCATAGTCGAAATCAAATCTATCTCCCGTGAAGCAGGCTCCCGCACAAAGATGGCTGTTTACAGCAACAATCCCGACATTGACGCAATCGGTGCCTGCATCGGCACAAAGGGTGCCAGAGTCAACAGCATAGTTGAAGAACTCGGCGGAGAAAAAATCGATATTATCGAATACAGTGAAGAACCCGAAAAGTACATTTCCGCCGCTCTTTCGCCCGCTACCGTTTGCAAGGTAGAAATTGTTGACGCCGAAGCAAAAAGCTGCAAGGCAACAGTACCCGACGGTCAGCTTTCTCTCGCTATAGGCAACAAAGGTCAGAACGCAAGACTTGCCGCAAGACTTACAGGCTGGAGAATAGACATTCGCCCCGAAAGCGGCTTCTACGGAGAAGACGAAGACGAGGACGAAACAACTTCTGCACAGACAGGGGATACAGCCGAAGAAGCTGTTGAAGAATAACAGCTTTTGGCTATACGAGTCGGCACACATATTAAGCAGTAATAACAAGCTGATTTACCGAGGTAAAAATTATGAAAAAAATTCCGCTTAGAAAATGTACGGGATGCGGAGAAATGAAGGATAAGCGAGAGCTGATCCGAGTTGTCAAAGCTCCCGAAAAAAAGGACGAAAACGGCAATTTGCTTTCGGGCGGAGAAGTTTCGCTTGACCTAACAGGCAGAAAACCCGGCAGAGGCGCATATATATGCAAAAAACCCGAATGCTTTGAAAAAGCAAGAAAAGCCCGCCGTTTTGAACGCTCATTGAGCTGCAAAATTCCCGAAGAGGTTTACGAGCAGATGAGCACGGAGCTTAAAAACACACAGTAAAGTTAAGAGGTAAGCAATGAACGACAGAATTTTATCGCTTCTCGGTCTTTGCAGACGGGCAGGAAAGCTTGTTATAGGAGCCGACCCGACAATAGATTCGATAAACAGCGGCAAGGCAAGAGCTGTTATCTATACAGGCGATTTTTCAAAAAACAGTATCAAACCTGTGCTTTCGGCATCGCATAAAACCAATGTAAAAGTACTTTGCATTAACAGAAGCAAGGACGAATTAAGTCTGGCCCTCGGCAAGCTTTGCGGCGTTGTTTCGGTCGAGGACAAAGGATTTGCCGAAAAGCTCATACAGTTAATTGAAAACGAACAGGGAGGAGAATTACATGATAAAATACAAGGTTAAGGACGCAGCGAATGATTTGGCAGTTACAAACAAAAAAATAACGGAGATTCTCGAAAAGCACTGCGGTGTTTCAAAAAAAGCGGCTGCATCTCTTGAGGAAAGCGAGCTTGATGTGATTTTTGATGTAATCACAAAGGAAAACAGCGTCGAAAACTTTGACGCCTATTTTGCGGCACGCAACAATAAACTAAGCGAAGAAAACCCGCAAATTACACAGTCCGAAAAATCTTCGAAGGAAGAAAAAGCGACGAACAGTCAAGACAAAAAATCCGACAACAAAACAAAACAATCCGCTGATAAAAAGTCGGTAAAGTCAGATAATAAAAATAAGAACACTGCCAAAAAAGAAACGGCCGACGAAAAGCCCGTTGTAATTAAGAGCGAGGAAGAAACAACCACCCGCAAGCGCAGAGTTATAGATACACGTGCAACAAACATTGATGTAGAGCGTTACAATTCAAAGTATGACGATATGGCAAACGACAGCTCTAAGATGAGAAGCACCGACAATACCGTTAAAAAGCAGAAGTTTTCAAACCGCTCACAAAAACAAAAGGGCAGACGGCAGGGCAAAAGAGAAACCGAGGCAGAACGCCTAAAGCGTATTGCTCTTGAGCGTAAGCAAAAGCCGATTACGGTGCAGATTCCCGATGAAATCGTTGTTTCGGAGCTTGCTTCAAGACTTAAGGCAACAGTTGCCGAGGTTGTAAAAAAGGCATTTTTGATGGGCACAATGATAACTGCCACAGATACAATAGACTTTGACACAGCCTCGCTTATCGCAATGGAGTTCCACGCAAAGGTTGAAAAAGAGGTCGTTGTCACTATTGAGGAAAGAATCATCGACGACAGCGAGGATGATGATGCAAATCTCGTGAGCAGAGCACCCGTAGTTGTAGTTATGGGTCATGTTGACCACGGAAAAACCTCAA
This sequence comes from uncultured Ruminococcus sp., assembly GCA_944412525.1. Taxonomy (GTDB): domain Bacteria; phylum Bacillota; class Clostridia; order Oscillospirales; family Acutalibacteraceae; genus Ruminococcoides. The sequence goes on from CALYBM010000126.1 coordinate 11,014, forward strand.
TTCTTGACGCTATCAGACATTCTAATGTAACAGCAGGCGAGGCAGGCGGAATCACTCAGCACATCGGTGCTTACAGAGTTATGATTGACGGCAAGCCTATAACATTCCTCGACACACCGGGACACGAAGCGTTCACAACAATGCGTGCAAGGGGCGCGCAGGTTACAGATATTGCTATCCTTGTAGTTGCGGCAGACGACGGAATTATGCCGCAGACCGTAGAGGCTATTCACCACGCAAAGGCGGCAGGCGTTTCCGTAATTGTTGCAATCAACAAAATGGATAAAGAGGGCGCAAACCCCGAAGCCGTTAAGCAGCAGCTCACGGAGTATGAGCTTATTCCGGAGGAATGGGGCGGCGACACACCGTGCATACCTGTTTCTGCCAAGACAAAGCAGGGACTTGACGACCTGCTCGAAATGGTAACTCTTGTTGCCGAGATGAAAGAGCTTAAAGCAAATCCCGACAGAGCCGCAAAGGGTACCGTAATCGAGGCTCGCCTTGACAAGGGCAGAGGTCCTATCGCAACCGTGCTTGTTCAAAACGGAACACTGCACAAGGGCGATACAATCATCGCAGGTACCTGCGTGGGCAGAGTAAGAGTTATGACAAACGACAAGGGAGAGCGGGTTCAGGAGGCAGGACCGTCTGTTCCTGTTGAGATTACGGGACTTGACGAAGTGCCGGTAGGCGGCGATATTTTCAACGCCGTAAACGATGAGCGTCTTGCGAGAGAACTTGTCAGCCAGAGAAAGGCCGCCAAGAAAGAAGAAATGTTCAACGCTCAGACAAAGGTTACACTTGACAACTTGTTTGACCAGATGAAGCTCGGTGAGGTTAAGGAGCTTCAGATTATTGTAAAGGCCGATGTTCAGGGCTCTGTTGAGGCAGTTAAGCAGTCGCTTGAAAAGCTTTCAAACGACGAGGTAAGAGTAAATGTTATTCACGGCGCGGTAGGCGCTATCAATGAATCCGATGTTATGCTTGCCGAAGCGTCAAATGCCATTATCGTAGGCTTTAATGTCCGTCCCGATTCGGTAGCGGCAGAAAACGCCGAGCGTTCGGGTATTGATATGCGTCTTTACAGCGTTATCTACGACTGCATTAACGAAATTGAAACAGCCATGAAAGGTATGCTTGCTCCCAAGACAAGAGAAGTTGTCCTCGGTATGGCTGAATGCCGCAATGTTATCAAAATCAAGTCTGTCGGCACTATTGCAGGATCATATGTTAAAAAGGGTAAGGTTATCCGCGGCGGCGGTGTAAGGGTTATCCGTGACGGCATCGTAATCGCCGAGGATACCATTGCATCTCTCCAAAGATTTAAGGACGCCGTAAAAGAGGTCAGCGAAGGCTATGAGTGCGGTATAGGACTTGAAAAGTTCAACGACCTCAAGGAAGGCGATATGTTCGAGGTTTATACAATCGAGGAGTACAGAGATTAACCAAATTCCCGATTGTTTCAGGGCAGGCGGACTGTTTTAACACACCGTCTGCCGAATTGATGAATAGGTTAGCTTTATTGCGGGGGCGGATTCCGTATCCGCCCGTATTTCCTACACTAATGAGGTGATGAAATGGGAAGTCACAGAATTGAAAGGACAACAGAAGATATTAAGCGTGAGCTTACAGCGATCTTTCGTGAGCTTAAAGACCCTCGTGTTACAGGGGCGTTTTTATCCATCATAAGGGTGGAAGTTACAAACGACCTCTCCTACTGTACTGTACAGGTTAGTGCCATGGAGGGTCTTGACCGAGCAAAGGAAGCTGTAAAAGGACTTAAATCCGCGTCGGGATTTATCCGCAGGGAGCTTGGCCACAGACTAAAGCTCAGACATGTTCCCGAGCTTATTTTTAACCCCACCGACAGCATTGAATACAGTGCACACATCAGCAGAATACTAAACGGACTTGATGTTTCGCAAAAAGAGGAAGAAAATGATGAATCTGTATGAAATAGCCCAGTATCTCAAGGCTCACGATAACTACGAAATTTTAACCCACGCCTATCCCGACGGAGACACACTCGGAAGCGGATTTGCTCTGTGCTTGGCACTCCAGCAAATCGGGAAAAATGCCAGGGTAATAACAACAAATGTTCCGTCAAAATTTTTGTATCTCTTAAACGGAGTTAAACAGCAGATTTTTAAGGCGGAAACAATAATCAGCACAGATGTTGCCGCAGACAGTCTTTTGGGCACCGACATGAGCAAATATATAGGCAAGGTTGATATATGCATTGACCACCACGGCTCAAATACGCTTAACGCCAAGGCAAAATTTGTCGATAAATATGCGGCTGCAAACTGTGAGATAATGTACAAGCTTTTACAGAGAATGGGTGTAAAAATCACAAAAGAAATTGCAAACTGCCTTTATACGGGTATTTCTACCGACACGGGCTGTTTCAGATATTCAAACACCACTGCTGAAACAATGCGTGTTGCGGCAAGTCTTATGGACTTCGGCTGCGACACCGCCTACATAAACAAGGCTATGTTTGAAACAAAGTCAAAGGAAAAAATTGAGCTTGAGCACGCGGTTTACAACACAATAAAGTATTGTGCGGACGGAAAATGCGCGATCATATATACTACCCTTGATATGATGAAAAAACTCAATATAGGTGACGATGAAATGGAGGGACTTGCCTCTATTCCCCGACAAATTGAGGGCGTGCTGATAGGAATTACCATGCGTGAAAAAGAAGGCGGCTTTTTTAAGGTTTCCGTGCGTACAAACGGAAATATCAACGCCTCCGATTTCTGCTCGCAATTCGGCGGAGGCGGTCACCCCGCGGCTGCGGGCTGTACGATAGAGGGCGACCTTAATACCGTCAGGGACAAGCTTATCAAGGCAGCGGAAGAGTTTATATGAACGGGGTACTGTTGATTGACAAGCCGCAGGAGTTCACATCTTTCGACGCCGTTGCCGTCGTGCGAAAAATCACAGGTCAAAAAAAAGTCGGCCACACAGGCACACTCGACCCCAATGCAACCGGAGTTCTTGTCGTGCTTTTGGGAACGGCAACAAAGGCACAGGATTTGATACTTAACCATGATAAAACCTATTCTGCGGATTTTAAGCTCGGCATTGTGACCGACACGCTTGATATTTGGGGCAAAACCGTAAGCGAACAAAAAACCTCGCTTGTGCGTCAGGATATTTTAAATGTACTGAATGATTTTGTCGGAGAAATCGAGCAGATACCGCCGATGTTCTCAGCCGTTCAAAAAAACGGCAAAAGGCTTTACGACCTTGCAAGGCAGGGAATTGAAATTGACCGTGAGAGCAGAAAAGTCACGGTTTACAGTCTTGAGCTGACTCAATTTGACGAAAATAATCAGTGCGGAAGCATCAGAGTGTCATGCTCAAAAGGCACCTATATTCGCACGCTGATTGACGATATCGGTAAAAAGCTCGGCTGCGGAGCGGTTATGACGGGACTTAAAAGAACATCCGCCTGCGGATTTGAAATTGACGACTGCATAACGCTTGAGCGTGCAAAGGAGCTTGCCGAAAGCGGAGAGCTTGAACAAAGACTTTTGAGTGTAGAGAGCTTGTTTGACAAACTTAGATGTTTGAGCGTATCGGACGCACAGTCGAGGCGTTTTTCAAACGGCGGTGCACTTGACATAGTCAGAACACAGCTTAAGGGAATTGATTTAAAAGACGGAGAAATATTCAGGGTAAGGGACAGGTCAGGCCGTTTTCTCGGCTTGGGTACGGTTGACTTACCGCAGGGTATGCTCAAAATTTATAAGCTGTTTTAACAAACACAAAATGCAGATCGAATATTGAACTGCCGCACATTGAGCGAACAGCCGTGCGCTTAAAATATAATATTTGACAAAAATTCAGCCACCCCGTTTGGGGTGGCTTTGTTGTTAAACTATTTATATTTTTTCGTAATTATTCCACTAAAGTATAATACTTAATACTGATTTTAGGGAGTGAAATAGAACCTCCAAGTACACTTTCATATGTGTACATTCCGTCGCAGGTGCCGTATATGGTTATTATATCGTCCTCCAAAATTCTGTCTTCACCTTCGGGTATCTCAACAGTAGCGTAAATTGTGTCAGTCCACATTACATCATCAATATACTCAAATTCTTCTTTGGTAACATTAATTCTCAAATCTACCGTATCGCCCCAAGTAGATTCAATCACCTGAATAACCTGACCTGTAAATTTATAATTATTTCCTTTGTACTTATCGGGATTTCTGGAAAGTGTTTCAAAGTCGATAGTTCCGCAGCTTTCTTTAAACTCTTTTTCTACCTGTGCAGGGTCTTCCGTGGGCTTTTGTGTAGTAGGTTCCTCCGTAGTAGGTTCTGTAGTTATTTCCTCGGTTGTCACTTCCTCGGTTACAACTTCTGCGAAGTTTTCAGATGCACCTGTGTTTGAAGCCCTGTTATTATTTTTTGTGAGGCTGTTACAGGAAATAAATATAACAATTAAAATAATTAAAACGGGAACAAGACCGACAAAAAAAATAAACGATATTTTTAGTTTTTTGTTTATCGGCTTTTTTTAATTCATCTTCTGCGTTAACCGTATTTTTATTTAAAATTTCTTGTATATTCTCGTGACATCTGGGGCAGTAAATTGAATCATGCGGAATTTTGGAACTACAATTAGGGCATACAATTTCTTTAATTTCACCACCGCAATTAGGGCAAAATTTATCATTCAAATTAATTTCATGACCGCAATTTAAACATTTCATTAATATACACTCCTCAAGCAATAAAATAATACCCACGACCACTATAGCACAATTACCATAAAAAGTAAATATTTTTCTGCCAATTTTTAGAAAATACGGAAGTTATATAATAAAAATTGTCGTACTAAACAGAAAAAAATAACAGGACTTTGCATGCGTTTTGCAAAGTCCTGTTTATATTTATTTACCTATTGAGTTTCGTGCTTTCCCTCAGCCGTTTTTCAGGGTTTCTAACATTCAAATCAAGTTAAGCTTCCTTTTCACGCAGTGTTGTTCTCTTGATTTTTCCGCTGATTGTTTTGGGGAATTCGTCAACAATTTCAAGGTGCTGTATCCACTTGTAAGACGCCATTCTCTTGTTACAGAATGTTTTGATTTCGTTTTCGGTGTCCTTGGTGTGCTCTGTGCCGTCGGTAAGCTTTACTATAGCTTTTATCGCCTGACCTCTGTCAGGGTCTGGCACGCCGATCACGGCACATTCAAGCACATTGGGATACTGCATAATAACATTTTCAACCTCAAACGGGCCTACGCGGAATCCTCTTGTCTTTATTAGATCATCAGATCTGCCTACATACCAGTAATAACCGTCCTCATCTCTGTAGGCGGTATCTCCCGTGTGGTAAACGCCGCCTTTCCATACCTTTTCGTATAGCTTTTCGTCGCCGTAATAAGACATAAATATGCCGTACTGTTCTCTGCCCTCTCTGGGGAATACAACTACCTCGCCCGTTTCGTTGGCGCCGAGCTCCTTTCCGTTTTCGTCAATGATTCGTACATCATAAAGCGGGGTGGGCTTGCCCATTGAACCGGGCTTTGCTTTTGAACCCTTTAAATTTGCAAGCATAAGCACACTTTCCGTCTGACCGAAGCCCTCCATAAGATGAAGACCCGTCTGTTCATATACTTTTTCAAAAACCTCGCCGTTGAGAGCTTCACCCGCGGTGGTGATATGCTCAAGAGCCGACAGGTCATACTTATTCATACCACGCTTTATAAAGTATCTGTACACCGTGGGAGGAGCACAAAAAGATGTCACCTTGTAATGCTCAATAATACGCAGAAGCTTGCTCGGTGAAAAATTTTCAAAGTCATATACCATAACTCCGCAGCCGCAAAGCCATTGACCGTATATCTTGCCCCACGAAGCTTTGCCCCAGCCTGTTTCGGCAACGGTAAGATGAAGTCCGTTTTCTTTTACGCACTGCCAGTATTTTGCCGTTATAATATGACCGAGCGTATAGGTGTGGTTATGCTCAACTGCCTTTGGATAGCCTGTTGTACCCGATGTAAAGTAGATGAGCATAGGTTCAGACGCCTTGGTTTCCACTCTTTCGAGAGTGTCGGAGGCACTTTCCATTTCGGCAGTAAAGTCTATTGTTCCGAATATTTGTCTTCTGCAAACAAATACTTTTTCAAGTGTGTTGGGCTGTGAAGCCACCGCCATTAAGTCCTCGGCGGTTGTATCGTCGGGAGTACATACAGCCGCGGTAATTTGAGCGGTATCTACTCTGTACGCAATATCGCTTTGCGTAAGCAGGTGAGTTGCTGGAATTAATATTGCACCCAGCTTATGAAGCGCGGGAGCAACATACCAGTACTCGTAATTTCGCTTGAGAATAACAAGCACCTTGTCACCCTTTTTTATTCCGTGTTTTTTAAACACATTTGCAGCCTTGTTACTGAGTTTGCTTATATCGGCAAATGTAAAAACACGCTCCTCTTTTTCGGGATTCGCCCATACAACAGCCGTATCATTCGGTGCAAGCTCGGCCATTTTATCTACTACATCATAACCGAAATTATAGCTTTCGGGAAAATTCAAATCAAAATCAATAAGGTTTCCGTTTTTGTCGAGTGTTTCTTTGCAAAAATTTTTGTATAACTGCATATAAAACATCCTTTGTATTTTATTTCCAAGTAATATTTTATCAAATATATTTTAATGTTCAATACATCTCATTATGCTAAATAACAAGATATCAGGCGTAGTTATTCACTCCTCAGATACTATTATTCGTAATTTTAATTCTTTTTAATCACCTATGCAAAAACTGCATAGGTGATTTCGCTTTTTGCAACACTTGACGACAAAATAAAAACGCCCCTGATAAAATCAGAGGCGTTTAATCATATTTTTACACAATAGCCGTTTAGCTCTTTGCAATATATTTTTGAATAAGCGTTGCGTCCTTAACATTAACTATGCCGTCACAGTTTACATCCGCCGCTTTTTTCTGTCTGTCAGTAAGCTGCGCCATATCTACCGCATATTTTAATATCAATGTAACATCATCAATCATAATTTCTCCGTCGCCGTTTACATCACCCACCAAAATATCGCTTTCGATTACGGTAGATGTTGTAATTTTAGCGTTCTCAAAGCCTTTGATGTGTGATACATCTTTTACCTCGCCGTATTCAACAATTGAAGCGACATTTAAATCATCGCTTGCATCGTAATAACCAAGGGTTAAATACTCAAGGCCAAGATAAACCTCTGCTTCTCCCGTTCCTTTAACCTTAAATGTTACAGAAACAAATTCAGCGTCGTCGTCAAACGAAACAAAATTCAGGGTTGAGAAGTTACCTTTGATGTAATTATCATTGTGATTAAATACAAGATTGCTGCCTGCACTCGGGCAAATTGTCTGCACTCCGCCGCTTACATTGTCAGAAACATTATACTCAAGCAATGTGTCGTCGTAGGTCAAAGTCCACTGTGCATTTACGGCCTTCATATTGGAAGTTAGCTTATATGTAACCGTAACAGTATCTTCACCCTCATCAAATGTTTTTGAAGCTGTGGGGAAAACATTTGATGACGCATTAACAGTAAGTTTATCTTCAACGGGTGTAGTTGTAGGCTGTGTTTCGGGAACTGTTGTGGGCTCTGTTGCAGGCTCTGTCACAGGAGTTGTTGTAGGCTCTGTTGCGGGCTCAGTCACAGGAGCTGTTGTAGGAGCAGCAGTCGGCTTCGTAGGATATGTGGGCACCTCTCCGTCAACATTGCCGTTTGCCATGTTATATGAGTAGTTTGCAGAAGATATGCCGTCTCTTGAAACACTTACTCCTATAATCGATGAAGATGAAACAACTGCGTCTGTAACAACAAATTCTCCGGTAACATCATCGGATTTAACTTTGTAATCCTTTCCGCCAATGCTGACTGTTACATCTGCATCGGGTACGGCTACACCTTTGACCGTGCCGTTGCCTGAAACCGCGTAGATAAGCTTAGGCAAAGCAAGCTTTAACTTGCTCTTTGCGTTTTGAAGATTTGCAGCCATTTCGGTAACAGCCGTTTCGTCAGCAGCGTCACCCTGTGCTATCAAAGCATCTGCCGCAGGCATCAGCTCGCTTACTGTACTCCATGTTTCAGGGGTGTAATCGGAGGCAGTCATAATCTTGACTTCTCTTGCCTCCTGTCTGAGCAGATCCATACCGCTGAGCGGTTTTTCTATTTTTTCAAGCTTATACGCTGTACATTCCGCATTTGTTACGGTAATGAGAACCTCTCCTGTTATTGCGGATATATCGCCTGTCTGACCGGAGTTGCTTCCTTTGTTTATGATAGCATTAACGGAGGATGTATTCGGAACAGTAACAACATAGTTTCCGTCCTCATCTTTTTGAGAAAGCTGTTTGCCCGGCCATGCTCCGGCATATTCATTTTCGTTGTCGTCCCAAATATAAATATAAGGAGCCGAGCCGTCAAAGGACTTGACATGGATTGTAACCGAATCTTCCGTCACTTCTCCGCTGCCGCCGCTCGACGAACCTGTTGATACAATCTTTGAACTATAAGATGAATCGGTAACTTCAAGCACCGACGCACCGTTTAAATTTTTAAGGTCGGCACTCTGTACGCCGCTGCCGTTGTTTAGTACAACATTATAGGTTTCCGTTGTGTCAAGCTCAAGTACATAGTTTCCGTCGGAATCCTTTTGGGTAAGCTTTTGACCCGGCCAAGCCCCGTTAAGTGCAGTGCTTGAGCCTGTCCACACATAAGCATAGGGAGCAGAACCGTCCCATGTCTTTACTGTAATTTTTGCTTTTTCAATCGGCTGTGTAGGCTCTGTGGGGTCGGTTGTCTCCTGTCCCTTAGCAACCTTTTTAAAGGTGTACTCGGATTTTGAGCTTCCTTTTTCGTTTTCTGCCTCAAGTGTAACAGTGATTGTATCGCCGTCATAAGCTGTATCGCCTATAGTAAAGCTGTCGCCGTCTGTAACGATAAACTTATTACCGCCGTCCACCGAACATTTTGCACTTGTGCACTCGTCAAGCGAAACGGTAACCGTCTGTGTACCCGAAAACTCAGCTTCACCCTTAACGGACATAATAGGTCTGCCGTCAGGCTCCTCGATGAGGATTGTACCGTTTGCACCGCTGTTGAATGTTACCTTTCCGTTTGTAACCGTTGCAGATGACTGGTCATACGCATTTACAAGGGACTGACCGTCTGCCCAAAGATCGGATACATCAATCGTAACCGACTTGTTTGAGCCTGCGTAAATACAGCCTGCGATCTTATCGCTTACGCCGTTTTTGTCATAAGTTCTGCCGAAAGCGTAGCCCGCAGTGGTTTCAAGGTCGATATTATCGCCTGCGCCTACGGAAATGTGATTGTTTCTGAATGTGCCGACCTTTTGCCAGTGAGCAAGCACCGCCGTATCGGCTTTATCCCAGTTCATGTCGCTTCTAAGCGAGTGACCTGCGCCGCCGTTGCCGTCAAACCCGACACCCGACACAAGCGGACGGTTGGTTTCATCGCCGTAGAAAATCTGAATACCGCCCGGAAGGAGCAGGAATGCAGAGCCTGTTGAAATAAGGTTACCTCTTGCAAGGGTAGAGTCGTGCGATGAAATGTAAGAAAGCTGATTAAACTTGTCATTTGAGTTGATTACCGAAGCGTAGCCGTTATAAACATTTTTGATGGTAGAGCTTGTAAACAGTCCGCCGCCCTGAGTTTCAAAGTTAATCATTGAATCAAAGCCGCCCTGTGTAAAGTAGCTGTCATAACCGTATCCGATGTTATGATCCCATGCTTCGCCCGTCATCCAGAAGTCTTCGTCCCAATCGGCACCGGGCTTTGACGGATTTTCCTCACGCCACTGCTCAAGGGCGAGGGCGCAGGTATCCTTTAGGGTTTTCCAAGATGAAAGATCAACATGCTTTGCGGTGTCACAGCGGAAACCGTCAACGCCGTACTCCCTTACCCAAGTGGAAAGCCAGTATGAAATTGTGTTTGTAACTGTCTGCGCCTTTCCGTTTTTGTTCAGATACTCCGCAAGCTCGCTTGTTTCCTGAGAAAGTCTGCCTTCCTTTGTCCACTTTGTTTTAAGGATATTGGGGATTCCTACTGTTGAGTTTGACTCGGTTTTAAAATCAGGAAGTCCCTGAAGCGACATTGTAAGGTCGCTTCCGCCGCCCGGGGTGTAGCCTGCAACTCCGCAGCGAATCCAGTCAGCTCCCCACCAGTTTCCCCAGTCGGAAGCACTGTTGTCATAGTCAATAAAGCTGTGATAAAGGCTGTTTGAAACATTTTTATGGCTGTAATAACTGCTCTCCCAGCCCTGCTTGAGCGTACCGTAGCCGTACTCGTTCATATCGTAAATCGAGTTATAACCCGCATGGTTCATAACGATATCAAGTATAACTCTGAGTCCGTGCTCGTGAGCCGTGTCAACAAGCGTTTCAAACTCCTCGGCTGTACCGAAGTTTGCGTCTGTCTGTGTGTAGTCAAGAACATAGTAGCCGTGATATGAATAATGGGCAAAGCTCGGCGAGCTGTTGTCACCCACTACATATCCGTGAATCTGCTCGTACGGAGCGGAAATCCACAGTGCGTTTACTCCGAGGTCCGTAAAGTAACCGTCGTTAATTGCCTGTGTAATACCGGCGAAGTCACCTCCGTGGAAGGTAGCTCTTGTGTCAATGTCCGTTACGACATTGCCGTTTTGGTCCAATCCTCTGTTGTAGGAATGGTCGTTTGATGTGTTGCCGTTTTTAAAACGGTCTGTGAGAAGGAAATATACCGTCGCGTTATCCCATGTAAAGCTATCGTTTTCAGCACCTGCCGAAACACTGCTTGTACCCTCTACACTCGCTGCACCGACTGTAAAGGCTGAGAAAGAAACGCAGGACAGTATAATGCACAGCGACAAAATTACGCTTATGCAGCTTAACAATCCTTTTCTTCTCATGTGTTTGATCTCCTTTCAAAACTTCTTATACGGAAACATAATTTTCCATACGCTTTAAATTTTAGCATAATTCACATACAAAAGCCATAATAATTACATCAAAAAACGAAAACTGTCATAGTGTACAAGCAATAACATATTAATTTATGCAATTTAACTTTTGAGGCTGATTTTTATAAAACACAGAAAATAAAGAAAAAATCACCGCCTTTAAAGCCTCTTTATACATAAAAACTCCCCTGTCCTCAAAGGACAGGGGAGAGCGTAATTTTAACTATTAAATTATTCATCTCTGCCGCAGCATTTTTTATACTTCTTGCCGCTTCCGCACGGGCATGGGTCGTTTCTGCCGATTTTTTTGCCCCTTCTAACGGTCTTGTTTGCCGTATCCGTTCCGTCAGAGGATGTCCGTGTCGGCTGTGCAACCTGTTCACGCCTCAGAGCCTGCTCGACTGCATTTGGCTGTTTGCTTTCCTCACCGTTGTTAAGCATAACACGGTGCGCTGCAGCCGCCTGTTTTTCAGCCGCCTTTCTTGCCGCCTCTATAGCCTCCTGGCGCTTCTGAATCTCATAAACACGCTTTGGCATAACAAGCATAAGCTTGACTGTATCTTCACGGATGTTTTCAATCATCTCGTCAAACATATCAAAGCCCTCAATACGGTACTCAACAACAGGGTCATGCTGACCGTAAGAACGCAGTCTTATACCCGCCTTGAGCTGCTCCATATTGTCGATATGCTCCATCCAGTGCGTATCAACGCTCTTGAGCAGATAAACACGCTCCATCTCGCGGATTGTTTCAGCAGGCAAAAGCTTCTCGTTTTCCTTGAACAATTCAAGTGCGTCGTCAACGATCATCTGCTTTATTTCGTCAGCTTCCATATCCTCAAGGTCGTCAAGGCTGAAATCATACTTGCTTTCGTCAAAGATTATCCAGCCCTTGTAATAATCCTTTAGGCTCTGAAGATTCCAATTTTCCTTGGGACCGTCGGGCAGATAATGCTTAACTGATGTTTCGATAGTGTCGTTTACCATTTTAAGCACAGTTTCGTGCAAATCCTCGCCATTTAACACCTGGTCACGCTGACCGTAGATAATTTCACGCTGACGGTTAAGAACATCGTCGTACTGCAAAACATCTTTACGGATTCCGAAGTTGCGAAGCTCTACCTTCTCCTGCGAGCTTTCGATGATATTTGAAAGCATCTTGTTTTCAATCGGCATATCCTCGTCAACATTTAGTCTTTCCATCATCATCTTCATTCTGTCGCCGCCGAAAAGTCTCATCAAATCGTCCTCGGTGGACAGGAAGAAGCGGCTAACGCCCGGATCGCCCTGACGGCCTGAACGGCCTCTTAACTGGTTATCAATTCGGCGTGATTCGTGACGCTCCGTGCCGATAATCATAAGGCCGCCTGCGTCTCTTACCTTTTGTGCCTCGTCTTTAATTTCCTCTTTATATTTATCATTTAGTTCTCTGAAGGTTTTTCTCGCATTGATGATTTCCTCATCGTCGGTTTCGGCATAACCCGTAGCCTCCTCGATAAGTTCCTCGGGGAAGCCCTGCTTACGCATTGAGGCCTTTGCCATATACTCGGCGTTACCGCCCAAAATAATATCGGTTCCGCGGCCCGCCATATTGGTTGCGATTGTAACAGCGCCGAGCTTACCTGCCTGAGCTACGATTTCAGCTTCCTTTTCGTGCTGCTTTGCGTTGAGCACATTGTGCTTTATGCCGCGCTTTTTAAGCATTTTTGAAAGAAGCTCCGACTTTTCGATTGATATTGTACCCACAAGCACGGGCTGACCCTTTTCGTGAGCCTCGCAAATTTTGTCAATAACCGCGTTAAATTTGCCTCTTTCCGTCTTGTAAACCGAGTCGGGCAAATCCTTACGCAAAACAGGCTTGTTTGTCGGGATTTCAACAACATCAAGCTTGTAAATTTCCTGAAATTCCTCTGACTCTGTCTGAGCCGTACCTGTCATACCCGAAAGCTTTTTGTAAAGTCTGAAATAATTTTGGAAAGTGATTGTTGCAAGAGTTTTGCTTTCGCTCTGAACCTTTACACCCTCTTTTGCCTCAATAGCCTGATGAAGTCCCTCGTTGAAGCGCCTGCCGTACATAAGACGACCCGTAAACTCGTCAACGATGATTACCTCGCCGTCCTTTACAACATAGTCAACATCAAGCTTCATTACGCCGTTAGCCTTGATTGCCTGATTGACATGGTGCTGGATTGTAAGGTTTTCGGGATCGGTAAGGTTTTCAATGTTGAAAAACTCCTCCGCCTTTTTAACGCCGCTCTGTGTAAGCGTTGCTGTTTTCTGCTTTTCGTCAACAACGCAGTCAATACCGTGTTCCTCGTAATACTGCTCCATATCCTCTTTGGAATCAAGCTCCGCAAAACGCTGTATTTTCAGCGTTTTTGCAAAAGTATCTGCCTTTTCATAGAGGTCGGTTGACTTGTCGCCCTTACCCGAAATAATAAGCGGAGTTCTCGCCTCATCGATAAGAATCGAGTCAACCTCATCGACTATCGCAAAAGCGTGCCCGCGCTGAACTTTCTGTTCTTTATAAACGACCATATTGTCACGCAGGTAGTCAAATCCGAGCTCGTTGTTTGTTCCGTATGTAATATCGGCATTATAAGCCGCTTTTCTATCATCGTTTTCTTTTTCGTGAGTGATAAGACCGACTGTAAGTCCCAAATATCTGTACAGTTTTCCCATCCACTCCGAGTCACGGCGTGCAAGGTAATCGTTGACCGTTACAATGTGTACGCCCTCGCCTGTAAGTCCGTTGAGGTAAGCGGGCAAAGTTGCCACAAGAGTTTTACCCTCACCTGTTTTCATCTCGGCTATTCGACCCTGATGCAGTACAATTCCGCCGATAACCTGAACGGGGTAGTGCTTCATTCCGAGCACTCTCATACTCGCTTCTCGGCATACAGCGAATGCGTCAGGCAAAATGTCATCGGTTGTTTCGCCGTTTGCAAGGCGTTCCTTTAATATTGCAGTTTGATTTTTCAGCTCGCTTTCGCTCATCGCAGCGTACTTATCCTCAAGCGCAAGCACCTTGTCGCAAATAGGCTGCACCCTCTTTACCTCTCGCTTGCTGTAATTACCAAACATCGCTTTCAAAAAATTCATTACATTTATTCCTTTCTGTATCGAATACGGATTACTCCGCACAAATTTCAAATTTTACCCTGTAACAGCAGACGCACCCAGACTTTTTGCCGCCTGAATCATAGCCGCCTCAACGACAGGTCCCGCATAGGTAAATCCAAAGCCCGAATCCTCAACAACGCATGCAAAGGCAAGCGGGCAGTCCTCGTCCTTTGAATAGCCTACCATCCAGCCGTTAGGCTCTTTGTCCTCGCCGACTTCTCCCGTACCTGTTTTTGCGCATACAGTCAGTCCGCCGAACAAATCATCTCCGTAATAGTCTGTTATTGTATATCTCATTAAGCTGTCAAGCTGACTTGCGGTGCTTTCGCTGAACATTTCTCTTCCGTTGCCGCTTTTATTGATTCCAATTGCCGACAAAATGGAATCTGTGGCACTTTTAATGAGCGTCGGCTCTGTCGCCTGGCCGCCGTTTGCGATGGCTCCGCAGATTATCGCCATCTGCATGGGGTTTACCTTGTCGTTATACTGACCCACGCCCGACCATGCAAGCTGGTTTGTGTTCGCATCCGACACATCGTAAACTCCCTTTGCGGTTTTCACCCCGTCAACCTCAAACGACATATTTATGCCGATTTTTTCAGCGGTTTCCGTCATTTTGTCAGCGCCGAGTTCAACCGCAAGCTCTGCAAAAACGATGTTGCACGAATAAGCCATAGCCTGCTCAAAATTAATAGTTCCGTGTGCCTCAACGCAGGTTACATCGCTTCCGCCGATATCCTCGCTTCCGTCGCACGACCATGTTCTTTCGTATATATCGGGAATATTTTCAATAGCCGCCGCAGCCGTTACAATCTTAAAGATAGAGCCTGGCGTATATGATGATGAAAGCACATTATCAAGATAAACGCCCTCGTACTCGCTCTCGTTTTCCTCGGTAATCTCGGGCGGGCTGTTGGGGTCATAACCCTTTGTGCTAACGGAACATATGACCTCGCCTGTTTTATAATTATAAACAACGCACGCGCCCTTTTTGTCGTAGCTTGACAGCACATCATATGCCGCAGCGCAGGTTTTGGCGTCAACCGTCAGCGTCAGGTCGTTTGACGAACGCAGAGATTCGGGCATATTAAGCCCCCAAAACAAATTGTAGCCCGCAAGCTGTGAACGGTACATACTCTGCGCCGCTGTAGAAATATTAAGGCTGTTATCTCCGACAACATGAAGAAGTGATTTTCTTATGCTGTCGTTTTCGTTGTACACACGCACACCGTCAACGGTCTGTGCAAGCACTTCGCCGTTTCGGTCATAAATCGCTCCCGCCTGCGCAAGGCCGCCGCTGCCTGCTATGTGAGCATTGTAGGGCTGGTCAACCCAATCGTCAGCGTTCATTATCAACTGAAAAGTAAGGTATCCCATCCCCGCAATAAAACCGAGGGTAAATATAAATATTAAGGTGCTTCGTCTTAAAATTCTTTTCATACAAACGCCTCCGCCGAGTGCCTCGGCTGTCAGTTCGGGCAGACAGGCTGATATTTAATATATCACCATTGCCCGACAGTCAGTATCCTCTATGGATTATGCCTCATTGCGAGTGTCCCGCCCCAAATTCGGGCAGACAGGTTGATATTTAATAAATCACCATTTCCCGACAGTCAGTATCATTTATGTGTTATGCCTCATTGCAAGTGTCTAGCCCCAAATTCGGGCAGACAGGTTGATATTTAATAAAACATTGTTGCCCGACAGTTAGTATCATCTATGGGTTATGCCTCTTTACGAGTGCCTCGCCCCCAATTCGGGCAGACAGGCTGATATTTAATAAATCACCATTGCCCGACAGTTAGTATCATCTATGGGTTATGCATCTTTACGAGTGCCTCGGCTGTCAGTTCGAGCAGACAGATTAATTTTTTATAAAACACTGTTGCCCGACAGTTAGTATCATCTATGGGTTATGCCTCTTTACGAGTGCCTCGCCCCCAATTCGGGCAGACAGGCTGATATTTAACAAGCACCTGTTGCTCTATGGCTAAAACATAACGGTATCTTATAAAAATTTCTATCTTTTAACTGCATAGGTTCTTTCATCCGCCGCCTTAATAAAGGCAATCAAGCCCCAGCAAGCCAAAACACTTGAGCCACCGCTGCTTATAAACGGGAATGTAACACCCGTAAGCGGCAGAACATCGGTTGCACCGAAAACATTGAGCGAAAGCTGAACAACAAGCAAGCCTGCCGCACAGCACGCCGAAATCGAATAAAATGTACTTCTGCTTCTTGTAGTAATCGCACGGGCATATGTCACCAGTGCTCCGACCGCAACCGCAACGGTAATCGCAACAATGATTCCCATCTCCTCGGCAAGTATACCGAATACAAGGTCGCTCTCTGAAGCACCCACCTGCTTTAAGAATCCGTTGCCGATGCCTACGCCGAAAAGTCCGCCGCTGGCAAGAAAAGTAAGCACATGAGTCTGCTGATAGCCCTCAGCGTCGGCATACTGCCACACCTTGCCCCAAGCCTTAAATCGGTCTGCGACATACGGCTTAAATTTTAATACTATAGTTACGCCGAACACAGCCGCCGCAACCGCAAGGATAATCGTCTTGAAGTCACCCGAACGCATAAACGCAACGAGCAAGAATGTTACAAAGAATATCAAAGCCGTACCGAAGTCGCCCATAACCGCCAAAAGTCCCACACATACGGCGGAAAAAATTATAAACTCAAACAGGTTTTTTTTTTTTTTTATCTTGTCAAGCGCACTTGCACCTATAAATATATAAATCACCTTAACAAGCTCTGACGGCTGTATTGACACAGGACCTATTACAATCCAGTTAGCCGCACCGTATGTTATCTCACCCAGCACAATGCTCGACAAAAGCAAAAGAACTGCTGCTATCATCATAGGCAATCTAAGTTTGTTTACCTTGTCCGGATCTTCAATAACCTTGATGATTACACAGAACAAAACCATTCCGATTGCCGCCGCTGCAAGCTGGGTATAAGCAGACCTTTCGTTCTGCCTTATCAAAAGCATAACGCCTATTCCGGTGAGGAACA